>JAVBPL010000159.1:0-4964 GCA_031549645.1 Ruminiclostridium sp.
AGTAATATATGTGTTACTATTTTAGTCGGTGTTGATTGCGGTGAGGGTCCACCTGTTCCCATTCCGAACACAGCAGTTAAGCTCACTTGCGTCGACAATACTTGGCTGGTAACGGCCCGGGAAGATAGATAGATGCCGACACCTTTTAGTTAGCCAAACAGGCACAATTTATGTCTGTTTGGCATATTCTAAATTACACCTTAAATATTCCTCCTTAGCTCAGTCGGTAGAGCACCCGGCTGTTAACCGGGTTGTCGTTGGTTCAAGTCCAACAGGGGGAGCCAAATACCTTTCGTAGCAAGGTATTAAACACCGAACAAAGTTCGGTGTTTTTACATATTCTAAAAGGTTGATATACCCTCAAACAACGTATACACGATGTTTGAGGGTGTTTAGTTTATGTCATATCTCGCATTTTTGTATATAAAAATGCGAGGAAATATACAATAATACGATGTATAATATTTTAAAGGAGTTGAGATAATGGATTGGTTTAATCATTTGAATTTATCTGTAAAATACATTGAAGACAGGCTTGATAAAGAAATAGATATTTCAAAAGCAGCTAAAACAGCATGCTGTTCGGTTCATCATTATCAGCGTATGTTTTCATATATTGCGGGAATATCTTTAAATGAATATATCCGAAACCGACGACTGACTTTAGCGGCATATGAGTTGCAAAATAATGATATTTCCGTTATTGATGTTTCCTTAAAATATGGATATACTTCACCTACAGCTTTTACTCGTGCTTTTTACAAGCTGCATGGGATAAATCCGAGTGAAGCTAAAAAGAGGGGTGCAATGTTGAGATCATATCCGAAAATTAATTTTGAAATCTCTGTAAGTGGAAAAGGGGAGTTAATTTATCGTATTGAACAAAAACCTAAAATGCGGTTTGTTGGGATAAAGGAAAATGTAATTAATGATGGAATTCATAATTTTATCCGAATTCTTCAAATATGGGATGAGGCATATAAAAGCGGAGTTATATGGGATATTTTCAATTTATCTAACAGAGTATTATGGGGTACGATAGGAATAATTACAGATTATAAAGATGATACTTTTGATTTTTATATCGCATCAACAAGTGATAAACCTGTTCCTGATAATATGAGTGACTTATTTGTTCCAAAGGGATTGTGGGTAATTTTTTCATGTTACGGACGTGAAAATATTCAACCAACATGGAAAAGAATTTACTCAGAATGGTTTCCAATGTCGGGATATGAACATTCAGGTGGCTCAGAACTTGAGTGTTATTCGGAAGATGATTTGGTTACAGAAATATGGATACCTATAAAGAAATTGGAGGATTATAAATGAGTTTTATTGATTTAGCAATGTCGAGAAGGAGTATCAGAAGCTTTAAATCAGAAATGGTTTCAAATGAAGACATTATGAAGCTTTTGAAATCAGCAATTTATGCTCCAAGCGCAGGGAATTATCAATCTTGGCAATTTTATGTAGTTAAGGATGAAGATGTAAAGCAGAAACTTGCATCAAGTGCTGGAAATCAAAAATTTATTATGTCTGCACCAGTAATAATTGTTGTTTGTGCCGATACAGATAAAAATGCTGGCAAATATGGTGAACGGGGTAAAAAATTCTATTGTATACAGGATACAGCTGCTGCAACTCAAAACATTTTACTTTGTGCTGCTGATTTAGGGTTAGGGGCATGCTGGTGTGGTGCATTTGATGATGAAAAAGTATCAGAAGCACTTAATTTGAACAATGATATAAAACCTGTTGCAATTATTCCAGTCGGTTATCCAAATGCTGTCCCCAATACTCCTATACGAAAACATATTGAGGATGTTGTTACATTTATCGGCGATGGTATTACGGATATTGTGTCAGAAAGTGATAACACTCCCAAATATGAGCATATGGACTTGTATAAAGCTTTATTTAATGATGTCAATCTCTGTGAAAGTATATTCGTTAACATAGGTTTTTATAAAACAGATATATCAGATGCAAATCTTTCTGAAAGCGAAATTCATGATTGTAACCTTTCTGGTATGAAGATTTACGACTGTCGTTTAGACGGTTTACAGATTAATGGTGTTGATATTTCGGAGATTTTGAAGTAAAATAGTAATTGTTGAAATTAACAAGCCAAAACAGATATTGATGCTGTTTTGGCTTGCTTTTTTATGTATAATCATGCTTAATAAGTAGTTATTTCATCACAGCCTCTTTAAATTTCATGAATTTAAGCAATTTTTATTTAATAAATTACTTTAATTTTATTGTAATATAGTGTATAATATATTAATATACAAAATAAATGAGCGATTAATTCATTTTATTATTCGAAAGGAAGTGTTCATCGAGTGTTGCACCAACTTATTGGAAAAAAAGATAAAGATTACGACAACGATTTATATGATTTTTTGGATAATCGTAAGGATTTTTGCGTTTTGGAACAGTTATCCTGTTCGGAAATTTCATGCTCGGTAAAGGCAGTTGATAACGAACAGAATATCTGGATTATTAAGCAGCAAAACAAAAAATATTCTACAGATAAAGCAATACAAATCATAGCAAGTATTGAAGGATTACCTGAGCTTGCAGAAATGTATGAGACTGAACATAATTTCATTTTAATGTATCCATATATATCGGGACTGACCTTGACAGAATATATTAATGACCGTCATATAATAATCGAACAAGCTGTGCGAATATGCATTGAGCTTTGTGAAATTGTAAGTGTCCTTCATAAATTAAAGCTAATCCACGGCGATATAAAAACAGATAATATAATTATTAATGATAATAAAGTGAATAACGAGAGGAAGGTCTATTTAATAGACACCTCGACCGTAACACTATATGAGGGGAAAAAAACGAGAAGTCGATATGCTGGTACCACCGCTTTTTCTGCTCCTGAAACACTAGACGGAAAAATAAGCTTTAGCTCCGATCTGTATTCAATAGGTAAGGTGTTATCCTTATTAATAAATGAGACAGACGAGGAACCAGATTATAGGCTAAGAAAAATCGTTCGTAAAGCAAATCAGAATGACAGCTTAATGCGATATAAAAGTGCAGATATATTAAGAAAAGCATTAATTAATTATAAAAATCATAATAAATATATATTAATAATTCCCGTAGTGGCGGCTTTAGTTATATGTTTATTTTGGGGCATTAATGTATTATCCACCTTTTCGGGTATTGATGCATCGATTGCTCCCAGTCAGAGTGAATATACAGCGGTGAATATAGATAACGGGATAAGCTTTGCAGATCCTGTTATTGGTGCCGCTATTAGATGCGTACTGGAAAAGAACGACGACGAGCCCGTTTATGAAAATGAGCTCCTATCAATTAAAGAGCTTGTGATTATTAAAGATAAGGTGCTTAAAGGTACTTATCATTGGGATTATGACCTAATAACACCCGACTCATCCGACCGTCAGCATATTGAGAGTCTCGAGGATTTGAAGCTTGTGCCTAATCTGGAAACACTTTTTATTACGCACACAGATATAGGAGACATAACTCAAATTAGTCAGCTTAAAAACCTTAAGGTTTTAAATATAAGCTCAACGCTGGTTAGCGACCTTACGCCTTTGGTGAATATGCCGTGTCTTGACACACTAAGTATTAATTATACAGATGTCAGAGACTTGTCGCCCCTTTCGCAAATCGACACCTTGTATAATATAGCGTTCTTGAAAATTCCCTGTGAAAATTATGATTTCGCAGGAGATAAAACGCAATTCGGAACAATACAAACACAAGATAATGATTTTGAGCTATTAAAGCCTATACTTGACGGTCTTGAAATTACAATGCTGCATCTCAGTCATATAGGTATGAAATCGTATAATGACTTACCTAAAATAATTGGGCTAAAAAAATTAAGTATTACATATTATAATGATAATATATATTCAATTGATGGAATTGAGATATATGATGAGCTTATAGAATTAAAAATCACTGGTAATCAGGCAACAGATTTTAGTCCGATTTTAAAGCTTAATAAACTGGAGGTGTTTATAACGAGTCCTGAGAATAAAGAATATATAGAAAAGATATCTGAAAATGTACCATTTTTGGTTCGGTATGAGTAGGACAAAAGATTGGAAAAATAAATAATGATTGATGTTTTACTTGACATTAATGGATTAATATATTATGATGTAAATATAAAAATATAGTCCGACATGAAAAGAATTGGGGTACATGATGAAAAAAATGATAACGATTACACTGGCTGTGGTTATGCTGTTAACCATGCTATTTACGGCCTGCGATAGTGGCAAAGAAATTGGCGAAAAGGATTTAGATACCTCTGATAAAGTAGTGTCTGAAAGCGGTGAAAAAACCCTTAATGATTTAACGGCACTTGAGCTTTCACGGCTCATGGGTAATGGAATTAATCTCGGCAATACCATGGAGCCGTATGGTCACAGCTCAACAAGCCATTTACTGCCATCGTCTAGCTTTGAAAGGCTTTGGGGACAACCCATTACCACGAAAGCCATGGTTGACGGAATGAAGGCGGCGGGCTTCGACACCCTTCGTATTCCCGTGTCATGGACAAACGGCATGGCGTTCGAGGAAGGCGATTACACAATAAGCGACGCAGTTCTTAATCGTGTTGGCGAGATTATAAACTACGCGTTAGATAACGATATGTTTGTTATCGTAAATGACCACTGGGACGGCGGTTGGTGGGGCATGTTTGGCTCGGCGAGTGAGGAAACACGCGCTAAAGCCATGGAAATGTATGTTTCAATGTGGACACAGATTGGAACTAAATACGGCGATTATTCACACAAGCTGATTTTTGAAAGTGCGAATGAGGAGCTTGGCGACCGCCTTAACGATAAGGATAAGGCACCTGATTCTGGAAGCCTTTCAACCTCTGAATGTTATGAAATGACAAACGAGATTAACAGTACATTTGTAAAAACAATCAGATCGGAAGAGCA
>JAVBPL010000158.1:0-10807 GCA_031549645.1 Ruminiclostridium sp.
GCCCTTCGACTTCATCGACTCGAAAAACCACGGTGAGGTGCTTTCAATCATAACTAACGATATCGATACCCGTTCACAGTGCCTCAACCAGAGCCTGACACAGATTATCACCTCAATAGTAACCATAATAGGTGTCCTGATAATGATGTTCAGCATAAATGTACCGATGACATTTATCGCAATACTTTTAGTTCCAGTTTCACTGGTATTCGTAACGATAACAGTAAAGCTTTCACAAAAGCACTTTAAGCGCCAGCAGGAGTACCTCGGTCATGTAAACGGACAGATTGAGGAAGTATTCGGTGCACAGAATATAGTCAGAGTATTCAATGCCGAAAATAAAGCTATATCAGATTTCGAAAAAGATAACGATATGCTATATAAATCAGCATGGAAAGCGAACTTCATCTCTGGACTGATGATGCCAATTATGACATTTATCGGAAATATCGGTTATGTTGCGGTTGCAATTATCGGCGGATATTTTGCAATTACGGGTGCTATCACAGTCGGAAATATCCAGTCCTTTATCCAGTATACAAGGCAGTTCACACAACCTATGGGGCAGCTGGCGCAGGTTTCGAGTTTACTCCAATCCACTGCTGCCGCCGCTGAACGTGTTTTTGAATTCTTAAACGAAAAGGAAGAGGACCAGACTGTTGAAAATCCCGTCAAGGTTGAGGGCTTAAACGGCAACGTAGAATTTGCAAATGTGCATTTCGGTTATGACCCCGAAAAAATTGTCATAAACGACTTTAGTGCCTTCGTAGAGGAAGGAAAGAAAATTGCCATTGTCGGTCCCACGGGAGCAGGCAAAACCACCATGATTAAGCTTTTGATGCGCTTCTATGACGTTAATGAGGGTGCAATTTTGATTGACGGTCACGATTTGCGAGACTTTAACCGCTCAGAGCTAAGAGAGCTTTTCGGAATGGTTTTACAGGATACATGGCTGTTTAACGGCTCTATTATGGAGAACATCCGTTACGGCAAGGGCGATGCAACCGATGAGGAAGTAATACAGGCGGCAAAATCCGCACATGTTCATAGATTTATTAAGACGCTTCCCGACGGTTATAACATGGAACTAAACGAGGAAGCCTCAAACGTTTCACAAGGACAAAAACAGCTTTTAACCATAGCTAGAGCTATACTTGCCGACCCGAAAATACTTATCCTCGACGAGGCTACAAGCTCGGTTGACACCAGAACCGAGGAGCGTATTCAAAAGGCAATGGATAACCTTATGAAGGGACGCACCAGCTTTATTATAGCGCATAGACTTTCAACAATCAGAAACGCTGATTTAATCCTCGTTATGCGTGACGGCGACATAGTTGAGCAAGGCTCTCATGATGAGCTGATTGAAAAGAATGGCTTCTATGCCGAGCTTTACAACAGCCAGTTTGAAAAGGTCACAGCATGAACGATTTTACATTCCCTTTAGCAGCAGTCGATACACCTGAACAGATTTTAAATGGATTTGTGGCTTATGGCAAGATTATATTAATAATGGTGTTGATATTTGCGGTGCTGATGTTTATGAACAGCAAGGCAAAAAAGAAATCTGCCAAAACCGAGGAGGATAGCACCGTGGAGAAAATTAAAATAACCCCCATGACCGAGGAGGAAGCTCTGACTTTAGGCATAACCGACTGGTGCGAATGGACTTGCAAGCCGTCAACCTTCAACTGGCATTATAGTGAGCAGGAAACCGCATTCGTTTACGAGGGTGATGTTACTGTTACAGCGAACGGCGAGGAAGCCCTAATTACTGGAAATATGCTGGTGGTTTTCCCAAAAGGTATGGACTGTGTCTGGGAGGTTCGGGAGACAATCCGAAAGGTTTATAAATTCGATTAAAAAAAGTATGTCGGGCATATCCGTTGGAGATATGCCCGACTATATATTAAGCAGGTAAGGGACTGGTATAAAACCAGTCTCGGCATAGGCCATTTTAAAATGCAAACGCACTACCTGCGCCCTCACCTACGATTTCCCTGCTTATTATCTTTGCTGTTGTTTCTTTATAATATGCCTTCACCCTGTTTTGTGCTACAAATAAAACAACCGTCCGATTTTAAAGTGGACGGTTGTTTTGTTATTTACACCAGCTCATCGTAATAAGCCTTGACCTTATCATAATCCCTCGCAAAGAGATAGAAGCCGCCGCAGAAATGCTGCACATCATCTATTCTAACTCTATATTTGTCGTGCCTTACAAAGAAGGTTCCCATGATTTTTGCAGGCTTCTTCATATAAATGGCATACTCAGGATAGAAATAGCCGTTGAGTGAATAATCAACTCTTTTAAAAATGGTCTCGATGAAATATTTTTCATCAAACTGCTCAAGATATTTTACGTTTATACCTTGGGTTTTTACACGGTCATAAAGGTCAAACGCACTCATCAGAAGCTCCGTAAAGGTATGATAGGTGGTCTTTTGTTTATTTATCTTCGGAAGATTTACCATTACGTTACGAAGTCCAAATTCAAAGTAACGTTCATCTGGAATGTGCTTTGTAATCTCATTTATTGAATAAGAAACCCAGTGGTCATAGTACTGCGTGTAATCCTCTCTGATGAACATTTCGACAGCTGCTTGTGCGCCGTCAAGATACTTTTTATTTTTCGTAAGCGAATATAAATAGCATAAGCCGAAGGTAGCTTCACCGTCATAATATACGGTTCTATAATCAGCCTTTTTGCTGAAATCCTCTTTCCCTTCAATGCCATAATTCAGTACATGTGTATAATGCCCCGTCTTGCTATCCTGTACATAAAGTATGCCATTACCGAGTGCTTTGCAAAGCTCAACATATTTCGTCGTATTATATATTTCGCCGTAAGAAATTAAAGCCAGAAGTGCAACTCCATTGCCTCCGATTTTAATTTCACCTGCTTTTTGCTCATTAATAAAAGCGGTATTCTTATCCTTCCAAACAATTGATTTTTCAAGATATGAAATTGCTAAATCAATCTTTGCTCTTAAAGTCTCGTCTCCCGTAAGCTCGTACTGATTAAGCATCGTCCATATAGTTCCAGTGTGGCGCAGAATGTTATATGACGAAACTCTTGTGTCGAACATCGGATAATATCCATAGATAAAGCTTCCATCCTCATTTAAACTATCTACTAAGAAATCAACAGCGCTCGACATTATATCAATCGCATATTCTCTTGTCATTAAGTCGGTTTCCCGTCTGCCGTAATTATAGCTAGGCTCCGAGTTGAGTGTATAACAGCTTCCGTCGTCATAAATATAGCCCTTAGCAGAGAATACAAGCAGCTTTTCAGGTATCTCTTTTATTTCCTTTTTCCCCATGCTTTTTAAATACTTGTTGATATAATCCACAGAAAGAACCTTACCGCTGTCATAATCAAGCATTTTGTTGGCGTTAAGCTCGGCTTCGAGAAAGGCAGTCTTAAATTTATCATCAAATGACAAGCCATATCGATAAAAGCCCTTATAGCTTAGCTTTGCGAGAGTGTCCGAAAGCGAGGAAATTGATTTCCATTCCTTATAATCAACAACATCGGCTTTTAGATAAACTGTTTTGATTTTTTTACTCACAACATAGTCAGATGCCTTTTGCTGTGCAGCTGCCCACGCCTTCTTAAGGGTTGCGCTAGTACCTGTTACCACATTCGCACGATTTTTCCCGTCGCTTACGGTTAAGAATACCGTATAACTATCTTCACCGTCAAGCGTGGTGTCCGAAAAAACGTATTCCTTTAGCTTTAATGCTATTTTTTCAAATGGTGTCGCCGCCCCAACAGCCATAGGTGCAAAAACATATAGCACCATAATAATCGCAAGCGCACCCGTAAGCCGCCTAATATATCGTCTAGTTTTGTTCACTTCTGTTTTCCGCCTTTTTTATTATTGATATTCAATTATGCTGTGATATAATAAACCGATTGCGCCTTGAACATATCGGAATAAACTCCGCCGTCAAGCTTTACCAGCTCATCATGAGTGCCATATTCTTTTATAGTATTATCTGAAAAAACCGCAATATTATCACAAAATTTACAAGAGGATAAGCGGTGAGAAATATAAATTGCCGTTTTACCGCCTACAAGCTCGTTGAACTGCCTATAAATCTCAAACTCTGCCATAGGGTCAAGTGCCGCTGTAGGTTCATCTAAAATAACTATTGGTGAGTTTTTATATAACGCTCTCGCAATCGCAAGCTTTTGCTGCTGACCTCCCGAAAGCTCAGTTCCTTCCTCCTCGAAAGCCTTGTTAACATAAGTATCAAGCCCTTTATCTAGCTTTTCAATAGTTTCTGTGAGCCCCGATAGCTTTATAATTTCTTTTAGTTTTTCATCGTCAGCTTCTGTACCTAGCGTAATATTCTCTCTCGCAGTAAAGGCAAACAGCTTGAAGTCCTGAAAAACCACTGAAATTAAACTGATATAATCGTTATAATCATAATCCCTTATGTCAATATCGTCGAGTAAAATTTGCCCCTCGGTCACATCGTATAAGCGGCATAAAAGCTTAATAAAAGTAGTTTTACCCGCACCGTTTAGACCTACAACCGACAAATGCTCGCCAGCCCTTATCTTAATCGAAACGTCCTTTAAAACATCAGTCTCTGTCCTTGGGTATCGGAAATATACGTTCCTAAACTCGATTTCGTGCTGCTTTCTAGGCTCAATTTTGATACTGCCTCTTTGTAGTGCGTTAGGATAATTCATAAACTTAACGAACTCGTAGCCGTAGCAGCAACGCTTGTAAATATCCTGTATGTTGAATATTATGCTTTCCACGCTTGAATTGAAGGTGTAAGTAAGCCCAGTATACATAGTAAAATCACCGATTGTAATAATTTTCCTAATAGCTGCGAAGCCAAGAAGAAAATACACAAAGCCGTCTCTTATCGCACCGACAATTACCGTCCACCGTGTAACCTTAAATACCTCCTCGCTCTGGTCACGCCATGCACCACCAAGCTTATCGATATAATCTCGTCCCTTTTCGAGCATCATGCCGTCTGCACCGTAAAGCCTAATATCCTTACCATAGCTGATATTGCTTAACTGAAACAGCACATACCCAAATGCCCTGTTTCGTTTGGCAAGCTTCTTAAAATTGCGAACATTGATTGCATTGATTTTGCTGTTTAGGATAGCGATAATCGCAATAGAAACAGCAAGCATTATTATTAAAACGCTGTATCCCATTAAGAACAAAGCTGCTGAACCTATTAATGTCAAAACAGAGGAAATTATATTTGACACGCAGTAGAGTAATCCCACAGGTCCCCCTGAATACCACGAAATACCCTCCTCCGCTTTTGAAAGCTGGTCTAGTAGCTTTGGATCCTCGGTATGTTGAAAATCCATTTCCATACACTTCTGAACCTTAAGCTCGGCAAATTTTCTGTCAAGATAATCCCGATACTTGTCTGTTGTGTGATAGATAGTATTACTAATATTTACGAAAAGGAAATTTAATCCTATCGTTAATGCTGTCAGTGCAATTATAGTACCTATGCTTTGCTCTCCCATAAGCTCATCGATTAAAAGCTTCGGGAAAATTACATTCACAAAGGGCGAAATTGAACGCTGAATAATGTTTAAAGCTTGTAAAAAGAAAAGCCTCGGTTTAGCCCGCCAAGCTAATGAGAAGAAAAGCTTTAAGGTCTCGAAAACAAGTGTCGTTTTCTTTATATCCTGTATATTTTCATTAGGCATAAACGCTTTCCTCCTCTTTATAATATTGCGCCTGCACATTGAATAATTCGCTGTATGCACCGCCTAAATTAAGAAGCTCATCATGAGTGCCGATTTCAGAAAGGCTGCCGTCCTTAAACATTGCAACTCTGTCACAAAAACGTGTTGAGGAAAGCCTGTGCGAAATATAAATCGCAGATTTGTCGCTAATAAGCTCATCAAAATTTTTGTAAAGCTCATACTCCGCAAGTGCGTCAAGTGCGGATGTAGGCTCATCGAGAATTATAACAGGCGAGTTTTTATATAACGCTCTCGCCAGTGCCAGCTTCTGCTTTTCACCGCCTGATAAATCTATTCCATCATCGTATAGCACCTTGAGAATTTCAGTTTTTGAGCCGTCTGGCAGGCTTTCAAGTTTTTCACCAAGTCCCGCAAGCCGTAGGCATCTTTCAGCCTTCATTACATCAGTATCATCAGGTGCTAGCATTGAAACATTCTCCGCTAAAGGAAAGGCAAACAATTGCACGTCTTGAAACAGCGGTGAAAACAGCTTAAAATATTCGGCTCTGTCATACTCCGAAATATCGGTTCCATTTAGCAAAATACGCCCCTCACTTGGTGAATAAAGCCGCATAAGAAGCTTAATGAAGGTTGATTTCCCCGCGCCGTTGAGTCCAACCACCGCAAGCCGCTCTCCGCTCTTAAAGTCGATGCTCATATCCTTAAGTGCATAACTTTCACTGCCACGATATTTAAACGAAACGTTTTCGAATTTGAAGTTATATTCTGATAATTCGGGAATGGGTTTATGCCCTGTTTCGGCGTCGGGATATTCAAGAAAGGTACGAAAATCATTGACTTCACGGGATTTTTTCTTAAGCTCGGTGCCTCTGTCGAGAAAGCCATTTACGCCGCTTGAAAAGGTTCTAACCATTCCTAACAATAGGACAAAATCCGAAATCAACATATTGTTTTCCAAAACCTCGTAGATAAGCCAGATATAAAGAGCAATCTCCATAAGATCTATCACTACACGGCTTATAATTGCAGTTATAATCCAGATTTTCTTCGATAAGGCTATCTTTGCGTGTGCAACCTTATTGACTTCACGATGCTTATGTATAAACCAGTCCTTCATGCCGTAAAGCCTTATGTCCTTTGCCGAACCAAAATCTGACACAGCCCAGTTCATGTAGTTTATTTTCCGCCAATATGGTGCCATAGGGTCCCATACCTTAAGCTTATCAATTTTCTTGCCGTGGTCGATTACGAGATAATTTATTATTGAAAGCACCGCAACCACTGCCACAAACCACAAGTTAAGCCTTATTATAACCGCACCCGAGGCTATCATCATAATAAGCTGTTTTGCCATATCCTGCATGGTGTGCATGGTACCCTCAACGCCGTCCATATTGCCGTTACACGAGTTCATTCCTTTTTCTCTCATGTCAAGCATCTTAGGCGACTCAAGCTTCTCAAAATCCATTGTTAAGGTTTTGCGGTTGCATATCTGAAGAAACCACATTCTTGCACGGATATATTTCCACCAAAGCTTGCTTTCCGCATAAGAATTGCTCATTGTGAAAATAAGCTGTACTGACACTGCAATTATGACCGTTATTATTAGTACGGATAATTCGGCGTTATTCTCCACCTGTGCGATAACTGCTTTACTGAAAAAAGTCCAGATAAAGCTCATTGATGCTCCTGCGATTGCCGCTATTATGAAAAAAGGCAATAGCCCTTTTTCTTCTCTGAACGCATTCGACATGACGTAAACTGTATTCTTAAATGTCGAATATTCTTTCTTATAAGGGTCTTTTTCTTCCTCTTTTTCTATCTTTTTTTCTTTCATAACCTCTCCTAATCTATATGTTCATAAACTGCTTTCACAATCAAATCATTTATCGTGTACATATTATTATCAACATTCACGCCAAGATAAGCGCCATTTGTAAGAATAGCCACCCCTGTATTATCAGAGCGGTCGAAATATAAACCGCCCACCATACCAAGTGCCTGCCCCGGATGCCCGTAAATAGTACGTCCCTCGACTATCTTTTCGTTTATTCTTACACCTATTCCATAGCTTTCACTGTCGTCTGCGGTGATATAAGCCTTGCTCATCTCCTCTGCCGTTTCAGGACTTATTACTTGTATGCCGTCATAACCACCGTCGCCAGCTAGAATTATACCAATTTTCGCAAGGTCAGGAGCCGAAATTATAAGCTCACATTGTCCCAAAAGATACTGTTGTCCGAGCGGTATCACGTCATATATTTTTTCGGTTCTGCCCCAAGTCTTGACGTTATAAGCAAGAGAACCGCCAGAATAAATATTCGCAATATTATCAGTATCGCTTATCATCGTTCTCATATAACCCGCATCTAAACCCAGCGGCTTAAATAAAGCATTCTCCGCATAATTATAGAACCTCTCACCCGTAACACATTCGATAACCGCTGAAACCAATCCTGCCCCAAAATTACTGTACAGATATCGATTACCAGGCTCATCTCCCGTAAAGCTTGAGCCATAGCTTAACACTCTTTCTAGACTCGGAAAAGGCGTACTGGAAGCCCAGTTATATGCAGCACTGTCGCAAAAAGACGAGGTATGTGTCATAAGGTGTCTTGTGGTATTCTTATTCACTGCCGATTTACTGTCAAGCGGCAGCCCTACTATATCCGAAATCGGTGCATCTATATCAACTAGCTTATTTTCATTTAACATCATGGCACAAAGCGAGGTAACAGTTTTCGAAATCGAAGCGCAGCGGTATTTAGTGTTATCGTTTGCGAGTATCTTATTCTCCCTATCAGCATAACCCCTGTTTTTTGTATAAACCACCTCACCGTTCACAAAAACCGCAACCGATAAGCCATTTATATAATAAGTCTCAAAAATTTCATCAAGGTTAGCATCAAGTTCATCTATTTTTTTAAGCTCAGCTCTTCTTATGAATGTTTCTGTAATTTCTGTCTCAGTAGTTACTTCTGTTGACATTTCGGTCACAGTATTAGTGTTGGTATCAGTAAAGGTATTAGGCACTGCCTGCACAACAATACTATCTTCACCGCATGAGGCGAAGATAAAAGATGTTATTAGAACCAGTATCAGCTTTTTATATTTCATAATTAATAATTCTCCGAGTGAATATCGCTTATATAATTTTTATTATTCATGCGAAATACTCCCTTAATGCATATAAAATTATTGTAACATATTCCCACTAATAAAACAAGAAAAAAATAAAAAGGTTGCAAAATACAACCTTTTTCGTAATTATTTATACTTTTTATATCCTGGGTGCCTGCCAGTTACACCATAGCTCTGACGCATTCCGATTAAGCGGTCAATGTTTGGCTTCGAAATTTCAACCGCACCGCCCAGAAGATGGGCGTTAAGGCTTATTTTAGCGTATAATTCCAGAGTTTCCATTCTATAAAACGCTGTCAAAACGTCTCCGCCTACCGCAAGTGCACCGTGGTTTTGAAGAAGCACTACATCATGCTCACCAAGATAAGGCGCAATAGCATCAGGTACCTCATTTGTCGAGGGGGTGCCATACGGTGTAACAGGGATTGAGCCGATTGCAATAACAGTTTCAATCATACTATATTCGTCAAGCGGAACATTCGCAACCGCATAACCAGTTGCAGTTGGCGGGTGCGCATGGAGAACGCTGTTTACATCGTCACGCTCCTCGTAGCAGCGCAAATGCATCTTAATTTCGCTCGACGGCTTATAACCAGACTCCGCTTCAATTATTTCGTAATTCTTGTTTATCCTCACCAGCTTTTCGGGGGTGATGAAGCTTTTGCTAATTCCTGTGGGAGTTGCAAGAAAAGTTCCGTCAGAAAGTCTTGCCGAGACATTGCCGTCATTAGCTGCTACCCAGCCTAGCTGCCACATTTTCTGACATACATTGCAGATTTGATTTTTAATTTCTATAATTTCTTTATCCATTATATTGTTCCTTTTTGTAAAATAATATTTGCATAGAGTGCTTTTTCACCTGTGGCAACTATTGCATAAGCTTCCTTGCTTTTTTCGTAAAAAGCGAAACGTTCGATTTCACCTATTTGTTCCCTTTTACCGCCGTGCTTAATTATTATATCAGTATAAATATCCCAAATTGGTGTTTCAACTGTGTCACCATCCATTACCGCCATTAAGCTTACAGGCTTTTTTACATAAGTATCAAGCGGAAACAGTTCTAAAACAGCATCAAGGAGCTCTGGAATACCATGTCCGTCAGCTCTTACTACCTTGGAGCTTTTCCCCATGCTTTCACTTGGAAAATTCCCGTCAGCAAGCACGATAGTATCGCTGTGTCCCATCTCTGCAAGGATTTTAAGCAGCTCGGGCGAAATAATGCTCGGTATATTCTTTAGCATATTACTTTTAAATACCTTTCATAATTTTTATCCCATTCGTCTGGGCTTTCGGGATTGTAATGCTTTATTTCTTCGGATTTACCAATAATCTCTCTTGCTTTGCCTATATTATCGAGATGCCCCAAGGTAATAAGCTGAACTGCTATATTTCCTAGAGCACTTGCTTCGACAGGTCCTGCCGACACCTCTATACCCGCAGCATTAGCGGTAAATTTACACAAAAGCTCACTTTTTATCCCGCCTCCAACCATATATAGAGTGTTATATTTTTTCTCTGTGCATAATTCCAATTCGCTTATTGTCTTTCGGTATTTGAAGGCAAGGCTTTCATTTACACATCGGACAATCTCGCCGACTGTTTCGGGAACAGCTTGACTGGTTCTTATGCAGAAGTCCTTAATCCTTTGTGGTAAATCCCCAGTTTTCGCAAATTCGGGCGCATCGGTATCAATGAAAGCTAAAAACGGCTTTGCATCATTTGCAAGCTCTTCAAGCTCGGAAAAGCTGTAATTATAGCCTCTGCGTTCCCATTCCCTGCGACATTCCTGTATAATCCATAAGCCTGTAAGGTTCTTTAAGAATGACGTTTTACCGCCGTAGCCTTTTTCGTTGGTTATGTCTAGTGAAAGCGATTTTCCATTTATTATCGGCTTATTAACCTCTACTCCGAGGAGCGACCAGGTGCCCGAGCTTAGGAACATAAAATCATTTTCATTTT
>JAVBPL010000026.1:0-49967 GCA_031549645.1 Ruminiclostridium sp.
TCAGTTAGCACGATAATTGTTATAAAGCCGACGTTGATAAGAGTGAGAAACACGCATAAAATAATCGCAGGTGTGTTATTTTTCTTTTTCTCGGGGGGACGCCTGTTGTTTACATTTCCGCTTTTTTGAATATGGTTATTCACGGGAACAGGCTTCTTTATCATAGCAATACCCTCGCTCATAAGCTCGGGCGCCTCAAAAAGCCTATCCATAAATTCGTTAACCGTCTCAATTCGGGTGTCTACATCAAGCGCAAGGCCTCGCATAATTATATCTGATACATGCTTAGGACAGCTCGGATTATGCTCGAATGGGGAGATTATGCTTTCACCATTGTCACGTCTGTTCATGGCATCAGGCGGTCGCTGCCCAGTAAGCACGTTATAAAGCACCGCTGATATTCCAAAAACATCAGTCCAGCTCCCGTGTCTCGCCGTCGTACAGTAAAGCTCGGGCGGGGCATATCCTGAAAAAACTTCAAAATCTATTTCAGAGCCATAGGTACGGCTGGCGGTAATACCAAATCCAATAAGCATAAGCTTTGAGTCATCACCCACAAGTATAGTCGAGGGACTAAGTCCTCGGTGAATAATACCATGTGTATGAATTAGGCAAAGAGTCTCAAGCACAGGGGTAAAAAGCTCCTTCGCGTGAGACCAGCTTAATGTGCCTCCATTTGATGCAAGAAATGTCTTTAGACTGACACCGACAATATATTCAAACACGGCATAAGCAGTATTATTCTCGGAAAAAACGTCTAATGCCTTTTGTAAATTAACGTTCTTTGCAACCGTTAAGATTTTGTTTAACTCGATGAACTCGGAGAGATAGGTTTTATATAATGCAACACTTTCAGGATTAACCTTGATAATTTCCTCGTCCTTTTTACGGGAACAGAGAGTGTCGGGCATATACTCCTTGATTGTGATTTTAGTTTCGGTTTTAGTATCAAAGGCAAGATATAGTGCGCCCTCGCCGTTATATGATATTAATTTGCCCACAATATATCTGTCAGCGAGGAATGTGCCAGGCGCAAGGTAAGATGCCAGATATATACTGTCAGCCTCATAACCGCAGTGAGAGCAGCTTTTGTGATGCCCCTTATCAATCATACAACCCATGCATAGGGTGGTTTCTTTTTTCATAAATACTTTCCTTTATATCATGTTAGCCATCTGTAATAATACCCTAGATTTACATGAAAGTCAACATATTCAGCCGATAAGTAACCGTATTTTATCCGAATTGTAATAATTTTGTAATAATTTAAAAAAGCAAGTTTTCCTTGACTAACAGTATCAAAATATATATAATTAATATGTGTCACCATAAAAAAGGTTAGTGCGAAAGAACTGACATATATGGTCTATTTGTTCGATTTGTTCTTTAAGCTGACCGTCCTTTCGCGCCCGCAAATACCACACTCAAACAAAGAAACTCGTGCGGCATTTGCTCAAGAAAAATGAGGATTAAAATGTATGAATAAAAAAACCAGGCGTATAAATTTGATAATCTGCGGCTTTGCTTTTATAGTAATGATTTGCTATATGTTTTTTGTTGACGGCGACAAGGTTTTTGAGGCACTAGGCGAAATGAAGCTGTCCTTTTTAATTATTGCTCTCGGCTTTATGCTTTTGTACTGGCTGTTTGAGGCGCTCAGCCTGCATTCGGTTTTAAAGGATATTCATAAACCGCAGAAATTCAAGGATACCATGACAATCACAGTTTTAGGGCAGTATTTCAACTGTATAACTCCCTTTGCTTCTGGTGGTCAGCCAATTCAGGCATATTATTTAGTTAAGTTCGGTGTGCCGTTAGGCTCTGGCATGACGGCATTACTGTCACGTTTTATTGTATATCAGGTTATTTTAACACTATACACATTTGTACTGCTTATAACCCGTCTTTCGTTCTTTAACTCTGAGCTTAAAGCCCTTACGGTTCTTACTATTATTGGCTTTATTATAAATTCAATTGTGATGATAGCCCTTTTTATGCTGGCTTTCTTCAAAACTCTTACAATGAAGATAGTCCACGGTATTTTAAAGCTTCTCGCTAAACTGAGACTCGTCAAGGATTTTGAGAAGCGGAAGCAGTTTATTGACGAGGAAATGGAGATTTATCACAAGAATTTCCATTATCTTAAGAAGCAGCCGATTTTAATTTTAAAGCTCTGCTTTTACACAATTTTGCAATTAACTGTATACTTTTCGATTTCGTATATTATTTACCTCGGCTTTGATTTATCGGGGTATGATTTTTTATCAATTCTTGCCTGCCAGTCCTTTGTGCTGCTCATTTCGGGTTATGTGCCGCTGCCTGGTGCAGTGGGTGCGGCAGAAGGAAGCTATGGGGCGTTCTTCGGGGGTATTTTTGGAAATCTTGTTACATTCTCAATGTTTATATGGAGATTTTTAACGTTTTATTTTCCGATAATTGTGGGTTTGATTGTATCAATTTTTATCGATAGAAAAGCGGATAAGGACGAAAATCAATAATATATACCAATACTTGTAATAAGTGACAAATATATTTGTGAAATTATACAAACTTTGAGTTTTATAGTTGCAAAATAAATATATTACTTGTATACTGACAGTGGATAGATGTCGAATTTTTTGTTTCGAAAGGAGGGACAATCGTGTTAACTGATAGTGTTGCTGGTTTTAGATATGGGTATACGGTTACCGATATAAACAGAACGGCACCAGGAAACGAAACGGCTAAGCTCACAAAACAGGCGGCTGAAACAGGCTTGTCTGATTTTCAGACAGTCGGAGGAAAACCCGAGAGCCAGAAGAATGAGCTCGGTAAGAAGCATGAAAGCAGATACAATATTGATGGTACGTTAAAGTCGGAGAGCAAGAACGGCAAGGTTGAAGCCAATGATGAAGCGCAGAAGCTTTTCAATGTCGGCGAAACTCCAAGCGGAGAGCCTGTAAAGAACGCAGAAAATGGACACAATCACGATGGCTTTGATGCAGATTGTCCTGAATGTGAATGTGAAACCTGTAAAAATCGTCGTTATCAAGACGATTCAAACGACAGTGCCGTATCATTTCAACAAGCAACTGCAATGAACCCCACAAAAGCAAGAAGCATGGTTAAAAGCCATGAAATGGAGCATGTCAGACGTGAACAGCATAAAGCTAAAGAGGAAGGAAGGCGTGTTGTATCACAGTCGGTGCAGATTATGACGAAATCCTGCCCCGAATGTGGAGATATTTATGTATCGGGCGGATTGACACGAACACAGACAAAGACTATAACGCCTGGGTTCCAGGAGCTTTTCAATGTCGGTGCAGAGGATATGCTTGATAAAGGCAATGAATTAAACCAAACAGCTTAATTCCCGAATTTTTATTCAGGTTAAATTAATACGGTGTTTTTGATGACAGCGCTGTATTTGAAAGTAGCAGAGGCAAGGCACTGCCTGTCTATAGGTTTGCTAGGCTAGATACGCGAAATTATGCGGGTAATTTCGGAGTCACAACCGCCGACGCTGGACATAGTCGCTGAAAGCTACGGTCTCTTATGGGGTGAAAATACAAAATTACCATCACAGCCTGTTCGGCTCTCCGAACAGGCTGTATTTTACTTGACAAAGCATGCTGAGTATGATATAATCATGAAAATCAACAGAAACGGAGCATCCCATGATGATGTGGATTAAATTACGTTCATAACACTAATATCCTTCTTAATTATTTAGTTGGGTATTAGTATTGCGCACACTTAAACAAGCACTTATATTTCCTATGCAGTGCAGAGGAGATTAATAAGTTTGCCTAGGTGTGCCTTTTTGATTCGTAATTTAATAATCAAAGGGGTGTTTTTTTAATGCATAAAAATACTAACTATTCCATATCTCAGAATTTTCTAACCTCAAAATATTTAATAAACAAACTAATAAAAATTGCAAAGCTAACATCAAATGATATTGTTCTTGAAATCGGTGCAGGTAAAGGTCACATCACGAAGGCACTTGCCGAAAGAGTAAAATCAGTCGTTTCATATGAAATAGATGCGAAGCTTTACGATTTCTTTCTTCCTGCTTCAAAGCAATATCAGAATTTAAGACTAATAAAGGGTGATTTCCTTAAATATAAGCTCCTGCATGGTGAATATAAGGTGTTTGCCAATATACCTTTTTCAATTACGACAGAAATTATTCGAAAGCTCACAAACCCCATTACAGCCCCCACGGAATCATGGCTTATAATGGAAAAAGGCGCAGCAAAGCGTTTTATGGGAAGTTCCGGCGAGTCAATGAACTCATTATTATTAAAACCCTTTTTCAAAATGGAAATTGTCTATCATTTTAAAAACGATGATTTCCACCCGAAGCCTAAAGCTGACATAGTTATGCTTCATATCAGTAAAAAGGTAAATTATGATATTGAATTTTCAGAAAGAACTGCTTATTCCGAATTTATAACACAATGCTTTAATCATGGTTTATCGGGGAAAAATGCACCTTTAACCAAAAAGCAAATAAGCACGGCTCTGCGGCTTGAGCATTTACCAGAAATACGTCCAGGCGGCGATGTCTTGTATATACAGTGGCTCTGCCTTTTCCGATGCAGCTGCAAATTTTGCGGCAACCGAAGAAACAATTGATATTATTTTGAAAGAAATATCAAGATTATTTTTACTTTTCGTGTTATCATATTGCTACGGGTGAGGTGATTGAATGTACGAATGGAACGAGGCAATTGAGGCTATGATTAACTGGGTTGAGGATAATTTGACTGAAAATCCGACCTTAACGGAGCTTTCACAAAAAATTGGGTATTCCCCCTATTACTGTTCAACTCAGTTTCATAAAATATCAGGTATGACACTCAAAAGCTATGTGGCGAACCGCCGTCTTTCGTGTGCGGCGATTGAGCTTCGTGACGGTAGCAGCAGAATACTTGATATTGCGGTAAAGTATGGTTTTTCCTCTCAGGAAGCACTGACAAGGGCGTTTGTCGGAGCTTTCGGCTGCACGCCCGCAGCTTATAGAAAGAACCCGATACCTATACCGATGACCGTTCGTAAGACTGTACTTTACCCTTATTATTACTACGATGACGAAAGGAAAAATAATATGAGTATAGTAGATGCAAATGTAAGAATAGAGCATATCCCTGCCCATAAATATCTTGGTATATGGGAACCTAGAGCCAGACATTACGGCGAATTTTGGGAATACCACAACTGCGATGAAATATGTGGAATTATCGAGAGCATGACTAATGTCTGCCATCCTATAGTTACCTGTCACACAGCGGGTTATTATAAAACGCCTGAGGGTTTACGCTATTTTTACGGGCTTGGAGTACCGCTTGATTATAAAGGCGAAATACCTAAGGGCTTTGAGTTAAAAGAGTTCCCTGAAAGTTATTACCTACAATTTTATCACCCTGTTTTCGATTATCTGACCGAAAATGATGAGGTTATGAGCCGAGTTGAAAGGTTATGTTGGGGGTTCAACCCAAAAGCAATGGGCTATGAGTGGAACGAGGACACAAACCAGACTTATCAGCGTCATTACCCAGAGGGATTGGGTTATCAGCTACTTAGACCGATTAAGAAGGTGTAGAACAAAAACCCCGCTTAAACTCAGAGTTTAAGCGGGGTTTTGCGAATGATTAAGTTATTTAAGATTAAATATTATAATGATTGAATAGGTATATTAGTTGCTACTGATATTTTATCAGCCCAAGGCTATTGCCCTGCTTCTCTTTGATTTAAGTGTAGCTGCTGCATAAGTGCATCTTGTAAAACCTGTGAATAATTAATATTTGCTTTATCTGCGAGGGTCGCAAGCCATGAGGGGACCTCAACTTCAATTTCTACGAGATTATCTTTCATTTTATTTTACTCTCTTTCTTTAATTGACAAAGTTTAACTGTAATGTTATACTAATATTCGACAAAGGTTGTACCAACCTAAACGGTTTATGGCAATGCAAATAAAATAAGTATTTCCTTATCAATTTGCATTGCCTGTTATAGGCGGTTAGCAAATACCCTCCGAAAGGAGGTGATGCTGTATGGATATGCTTCTAATCAAGCTATTGCTCTGTGCAATTCTGATTGAGTTACATAGAATATATAATTCCATAAAAAAATAACCGCCCCCTCGCCAAAGCGTGCGGTTATTTAACCAATCCCTTAGGCTAACCGTCTATGGTATAGCCTTTGTTGTATTTATACGACAAAGGCGAGCCTTCTGTCATTTATATTATAACCCTAAAAATATATTTTGTCAAGCCGCTCTGTAGAAACAGTGCGGTTTCTTTATACCCAAAAGGAGGATTATGAACGCTTACACAACCATACAAGGTGATAAGTGGGCAGTCATTGCCCACAATCGTTTGTGTATATCGATAATTATGATGATAAATGCGATGATTTACGCATAGAGCTTGGCGACCGTCATAAAAGCACCTCTTGAAAAACAAAGAGATGCTTTTTGATTTATTAGGTTTTTCTTAACTAAAAAGTACGACAAATATATTAAAAATATATTAAATCATATTAAATCATATTAAATCATATTAACTTATATTGACATAATAAAAACCGCTTAAGATTAGTGTTTAAGCGGTTTCTGGCGGAAAGAGAGAGTCGCAGATAAACTCCGCTTCGCTCCGTTTTATCTGCTATTCGCCGTTCGAATCTCTCTATTCCCGAAACTTCGTCATAAAAAAATAGACTCCCCTTCACTTCGTTCATGGGAATCTATTTTTTTCTGGCGGAAAGAGAGAGTCGCAGATAAACTTCGCTTCGCTTCGTTTTATCTGCTATTCGCTGTTCGAATCTCTCTATTCCCGAAACTTCGTCATAAAAAAATAGACTCCCACTCACTTCGTTCATGGGAATCTATTTTTTTCTGGCGGAAAGAGAGAGTCGCAGATAAACTTCGCTTCGCTTCGTTTTATCTGCTATTCGCCGTTCGAATCTCTCTATTCCCGAAACTTCGTCATAAAAAAATAGACTCCCCTTCGCTTCGCTCATGGGAATCTATTTTTTATGGCGGAAAGAGAGAGATTCGAACTCTCGGAGGGGTATTAGCCCTCACACGATTTCCAATCGTGCGCCTTAGACCAGCTCAGCCATCTTTCCACTCAGAATATTTTATCATATATACGATGGCTTGTCAACACTTTTTTCTGCTTTTATCTTAAACTCTAAAACTACCGATATCCATTCGATTTTTCAAATGGATATCGGTAGTTAAATTTATCTTGTGCCGCGTCCCATGCCACCATTTGGTTTCTGACCGTCCATACTAGGTACAAAATCACCCATATCGCCGTCCATACTAGGTCTCATACCGCCCATACCGCCGCCCATTCCGTTTGAACCGTTTGATGTTATGGCTTGGGTTACTTCGATATCGGCTGCTTTTTCCTCACTGCTGTATATTGAGTAGGTCTTTCCGATTTCAATTTCGGGGGAGGAGAACACCACATTGTTAAAAGCTGTATCAGTAGTTGTCGAGAGCAGTATGCTGCCGCTGTCGTCTCTGAGCGAAATTGTTGTTCCTGCGGCAAGATTACTTGTGAAGGTGTACATAATGCTTGCTTGTGTCGATGTGCTGCCGAAATTCATTGCCATCGATGAATTTCCTGTTGCAATGACTTTACCAGAAGTTATCGCTGCACCGCCGTCGTAATCTATCGCAGAGTTGCCGCCAGCGCTGGTACCGTCTATGATAATTGTTCCGCCGTTTACAAAGAGATTGCCGTTTGAGTCCACACCATCGCCTGTTGTAACATTTATATATATATCGCCGCCATTTATTTCAAGCTTATATTCACCATCTGTAATCGTTCCGCCGCCAAAGCCGCCGCCGAAGGGTGCTGTGTCACTGCTGCCGCCTGCGGCATTTATACCATCATCGGAAGCATATATTGTATGTTTTCCGCCGTTGATAATTACCTGAAGCCCCTCAAGTCCCTCGTAGCTTTTAAGAACCGAAATTTCGCCGCCGTTTATGGTGAGGATGCTGTCTGCGTGTATTCCATCATCGCCAGAGCTTAAGCTTAGCACTGCGCTGTCAATATCAATATTTGCATTTGAGTGAACGCTGTCGTCCTCTGAGTCTATCGTAAAGCTGCAATTGTCGAGATAAATTGATGCACCTGCTTTAATTCCTTTGGTGCTCACTGTATCCTCAGTTGTAGTAGTTTGGGTATTACCAAAGCCGCCCCATTTGCCGAAATTATCCTCGCCCGATTTAACTGCCGCATTACTGCTAGTTCCGCCAGTTTTAATTGTGCCAGTTCCGCCCGTAACCGCAAGTGTGGTTTCTGCCTGTATACCATCATTTCCTGCGGTTATGTCGAAGCTGCCGCCGCTGATGATGATATAACCCTTCTCGGTATCAGTGTCATTATTTGACTGAATTCCATCTTCACCTGCATTTATTATGAAAGCACCGCCGCTGATTTCAACACTGTCACGGCCTCTGATGCCATGCTCCTTCGCGGTGATATTAAGCACTCCGCCTGTAATCGCAAGGTCGTCCTTAGTTAAAATTCCGTGCCTGTAATTACCGTTTACCGTAAGGCTTCCGGTACCATTAATGGTTAAATCACATTTGCTGAAAATGGCGGCATTAGGCTCATCTTCACCCTCTGCTAGAGTATAAGTGATGCTGTCTGATAAAGTATTTTTACTGCCCTCTTCAAGTGTGATGAAAACCTTATCAGCCGTTTTTATATAAATAGCAGGACCATCGTTTGATGTGATATTAACGCCGTTCAGCACTAATTGGATTTTCGCCGTGTCGTCGGCTTCAACTATAATCTGCCCCGTAAAGGTTCCCGAAAGCACATAAACGCCTTCCTCAGTTATAGTCATGCTCTCCTTAAGTTCAATGTATCGTGCCTCTGACGCATCCCATTCGCCGCTTAAATCACGGTTTGACAAGTCTGTCGATGTTTTTGCGGCAGAACCTGTTCCGATTTCGCCAACTGTGAGATTTTGAGCTGATGTTGTTTCGGCTGGAGGCAAGACAATGCCATTTGATTTGGTGTCTGCTGCATCTTCGCCGACCGATGTATTTGGGGCTGTATCGTCATCTAATGTTGAATTATCGCAAGCTGCAAAAGTTAAAATCATAGCAAGGGTGATTAATAAAATACGTATTTTTTTCATAATGAATATCTCCTTATAATTCTGTTTTTTCTGTCGAGACTCTGCCGCACATTATTTCAAGATTGCCGTTTCGGCAGCGAAGCTCGTCTATAAAGCTTTTTTCGTTAATATTGTCCTTAAGCTTAACTATATACGAAAGCTGGTAAAGACTGCCCATATTAGAGGTTTTTACTTTTATAAGCTCATTTTTCTGAGTATATTTTGTAAACACATCATCGAAAACACCGCTGTAATCCAGCTCCTCAGGAATTGTAATTTTAAGCTCCTTTTCACTGCTTTTTTCCTCGCCGAATCTTGTAACCGAATAAATAAAGCTTAGGAGTGCGTAGAGAAGTATCAGCAGAGCGGCAACACCAATGTAGCCCATACCAGTTGCAAGACCTGTTGCCATAGCTAGGAAAATAGAACCAATTTCTTTTGAACCGCCAGGGATTGAACGAAAGCGTACAAGGTTAAAGGCACCCATTACCGCAACACCTGCGCCGAGATTTCCGTTTACGAGTATTATCACTATCTGAACGATAAGCGGTAAAATCGCAAGAGTCATTACAAAGTTTTTATTGTATGTATTTTTATACATATATATTGCCGCCGCCACACAGCCTAAAATTATTGAAGCAAGCGTGCAGATTAGAAAGCTGCTGCCAGAAAAAGCCGCCTCGGCTGTTGAAGCTGATGTAATACTGGTGAGAATAGTGTCAAGCATATAAATTACCAACCTTTCTGAATGTTTCATTTAATAAATCGAGGTACCCTCTACCGTATTTTGAAAAGCTGGTAGGGTATATCGAAAGCTCGCTGAATGCGTTTGTGAGCCATAAGGGGAGGGCAGTGGGAGTCTTAATTTCCATAACTCTTTGATTTCCTTGCAAAATAGCGTTGCCGTACATCGGTACTGTTAAATCAAGGTCTGTGGTGCGCCAAATTATGTTCTTGTCAAAAGTAATTCTTATCCCTGTGTCGTCGTTTGTCTTTAACGATTTTCTGTTATAAGCGATATACATTGACGGGATTAAGTTAGGATAGAATTTCAAAAAATACTGTATTTCCTGTGTTATTTGATTATCACTAGATGGAGGGAGATGCCCGATTAGAAAATCATTTGCTTCGTGAAGTGCCATTGTGGTACGTCTTTTATAAACTATACCCTTGTATTTTTTCTTAAGCTCAATAAATACATTATCGTCTGCATTAACTGTCGTATAGCTTCGAAGCCTCAGCTTTTCCTTATAAACAGGTTTTTCGAGCGAACGTCTGATAAGTAAATTGTCGGGTGTGTCGAAATAGATATTTGCGATTTTACTTGTGGGGTATAAATCGTCCTCTAGTTTTTCACCGATTATATTCATTAAAGAGGCGTATTGCTTATCGGTTATAACATATTTCTTTTCATATCTTTTAAATATTCCTTGATAGTTGTTCATTTTTGATGTCATTCCTTTCTCGTGTTTTCTTCGTTGTCAATATAATAAACCATAAACCTTGAAGTTTTATTTAAAATAAAATATAAAAATTGAGCCGTCGTGCGACAGCCCATTTTTTACATATTCAAGTTTTTCCACTGCTCAAGCGACAAGGACATATACCCAGTTATATCGGTATCATAAACGTTATTTATAAGCGCACCTGTTATTTCTTTTCCTAGGGTGCCAAATGCGTTTATTCGCCCTTCCTTCATAACCATGATATTATCGCTTAGCCTTATCGCAAGATTTATGTCATGCAGCACACCAATAACCGCATGACTGCCCATCTTAGACCATTTCTTCAGATATTCGGTAAGCTCGATTTGATATTTTAAGTCTAGGTGATTGGTTGGCTCGTCAAGAAGAATTATATCAGGCTCCTGAGCAAGAGTCCTAGCTAAAAATACACGTTGAAGCTGTCCGCCTGAAAGCTTTGCGATATCTTTATCCTTAACATCGAGCAGGTCGCAGGTAAGTAGGCAGTCTGTTACGATTTTTACATCAGCTTCTGTCGGCTTACCGAAAAACCTATCCTTTAGATGAATGTACCGTCCCATCATAACCGTCTCAAAAACACTATATGAGAAGTAAATTTCAGACGTCTGACTAAGCATGGAAATTTTTTTTGCAATTATACCAGGCTTTAGCTTTTTTGCTTCCTCACCATCAATGAGTATTTCACCGTTATATGAGATTTGGTTCGTGATGGCTCTGAGAAGTGTGGTTTTACCGCAGCCGTTGGGACCTATAATCGAAAGGCTTTCGTTTTCTTTAACAGAAAAGGATATGTCTTTAACAACATCAAAATCACCATATCCCGCAGATACATTTTTTAATGTAATAATACTATCACCTACTTTTTTTCCCCCCGAAATAAATATATGCGAAGAACGGTGCACCAATAATAGCAGTAACTGCGCCCACAGGAAGCTCACTTGGTGATACAATAGTTCGTGCGGCGAGATCGCAGACGACCATAAAAGCACCACCGAAAAGAGCCGATAATGGTATAACATATTTATGCGCTGAGCCGAAAATTTTACGCACTATATGCGGCGCAACTAAATCAACGAAACCGACAACTCCGACGAACGAGATTACGCTACCAGTCAGTGCCGCCGATAAAATAAGGAGCAGCCACTTAATCTTTTTTGTATCTATTCCCACATTCTGTGCCTGTGCCTCGCCAAAGGTCATTATGTCAAGCTCGTTGTGGAAGCAGAAAACAACGATAATCCCCACCACAACAATAGGTGCTAAAATATAAACAGTCTCCCAATCCTTCATAGAAAAGCTGCCCATTTGCCAATAAATAAGCCTGCTAGTCTGCTCTCTTGCAAGTGACGAAAACAGCGTCGTGACAGCATTTATAAAGAGAGAAAACACCATACCAGTAAGAATTATCGTGTTGTTCTGCATCTGCCCGTCAAGCCTTACCGCGAGCGAAATCGCAGAAAGAATTGTTATAAGTCCAAACATAAACCCCATTATCGGCAGAGTAAGTGCTGAAAAAATCGGCAGTGAAAATCCAAACAAAATAACAATTCCTGCTCCAAGAGATGCGCCCGAGGACACTCCGAGGGTATAAGATGAAGCGAGGGGATTTCGGAGCAGTGACTGCATAACAGCGCCGCTTACGGATAACGCCGCACCTGTTATAAACGCAAGCAGAGCGCGGGGAAGCCGTAAATTCCAGACTATCGAAATATCTGTAACGGCAATGCTCTCGCTTAAGCTAACTCCAAATATTTTATGGAGTATAATGTCAAAAACATCATTTATTGATACTGAAACACTGCCTAGCATGACACCGAGAATGATTACAACCACCGAAATAATTACGGTTAATATTATCTTGATTTTCTTCATTATTTATATATTTCCGGATAAATCTTTTTGCTCATTTCAAGTAATGCCGCTATTATGTTCTGGCTTGGGCGGTTGCTTGCATCTGCATCAACTGAATATACCGCATCATTTTTAACCGCAGTGATTTCGTTCCAGCCCGCCCGTGATTTCAGCTCGCCGATAGGATTGTCAATATAGTTGACACAGGTAAGTATTACGTCAGGATTCGCAGAGAGAACCTGCTCATCGGAAATAGTTATCCAGCTTTCGTAATCGCTCAGTATATTAACGGCTCCGATAATCTCAAGCATTTCGTGGAGGAACACACCTTTACCGAAGCTGCACATATAGGGCGGTGCGGATACTTCAAAATAAACCGATTTTTTATCAGTAATACCGTCGCCGATAGCTTTAATGGCATTAATCTCATTTTCCATATTTGAAATCACTTCGTCACCCTTCGCTTTGTCTCCCATGACCTCGGCAAAATAGCGTATATCCTCCTTTATCCCCTCAATGCTGTAGCTTGCAGGGATATAGATTATACATTTACCAGCGTTGCTTACAGCTTTAAATGGGTCGTCCCCCTCGAACTTACTCATTCCAGTAACGAAAATAATATCGGGGTCAAGTGCGATTAACTGCTCTCCGTCGGGACTTATCATATCAAAGAACGGTATATCTGATGCTAGCCCCGAAATGCCCTCTGAATAAGTATCAGCGGCTATTATATTGTCTGCAAAGCCTAGCGCGATCAGTATTTCGGTATTAGACGGCCCCATTGAAATAATTCGTTCTGTTTTTTCGGGCAGGGTGATTATGTTGCCCTCTCTGTCCTTGGTTACTGTGTCGCTCCTTACTTCCTCGTTTTTTACACAAGCTGTTAAAATGAATGTCACTGCTAATGACATTATTATTAATAGTATCTTTTTTGTTTTCATTTTTTGACCATCCTTCCTCTTACGCCAATGACAAGCTGAGTTAATTCGTCCCGAGGACGAAGTTTATAGTTTGAGCTTGTCATTGAGCGGTTTGAAACAAACCGAAGATTTGTTTCAAACTTTCTCCTAATTTATATATTCTCAAAAACTGTTTCGCACTGGTTTACCGTGATAATATATCCATGACCTGGTTCGGGCTGCCATTCGTAAAAATTCTTAATACCTGGAAACAAATACTCCATAATATTAACGATTACACCCCCATGACAGCAGATGAAAATAGAGCTAAAATCCTGGCTTGCTGATTTTGCAATTATTTTTCGATAACCTGAAATTACTCTTTCATTGAACTCGTTTTTGCTTTCACCGTTCGGGCATTTTACATCGCCTAGGGTATCATTTATCCATAATTGATACATAATTTCAGATTTCAGATTTTCGTAGTTTTTCATTTCGAAATCTCCGAAATCATATTCAGATATTTCGTTCATGTTCTGAATTTCAACGTCACCGTGAATAAGGCTAATTGTCTCATTAGTCCGTATAAGTCCGCTCCCAAAATAAGCCTCGGCATTAGGATAAATACCGCTGTCTTTGTAAGTCAAAATTTCATTAATCCCAACCTCGGATAAGGGTAAATTTGTTTTTCCGCAGTAGAGCTTTTGCTCATTTGCGGTTGTTTTACCGTGACGAATTATATATATTTTCATATTATAAAATCCTTGTAGGTATTCCGCAAAAAAGGCGAATTACTTCATCAGAATTTTTCGTTATTCTAGAAAGTACACGTCCTGTAACCTCACGCCATTTACGGTCAGCTTCTTTAACAGGCACCACTCCGCAGGAGATGTCGTTGCATATTATGATTACATCGTAATTCTGCGTTATTTTTTCAAGCTCCGCATATATTTCACTATCGGATTTGTCTTTAATTATCAGCGCATATAGCCACTTATCGAGTTCATAGATTACCCTTTTATTCTGCGGTAAATCTGCGCAATCGAAAGTGCACTTATAAACATCATTTTCTGTAAGCGAAAATCTATCCAGCACATAATCAAGCTTCCCTTGATAAGCTCCGCCAAAAACTAAAATCATAATAATTATCCTTTCTAAGCAATAATCGCATATGTCAGCAGTCCAACAAGCTCTGCTACTGTCAGCGAAAATCCTGCTAAATCCCCCGATATTCCTCCGAAAACTCTGTAAACTAAAGCTAGTGAAATAATAAACCCAATTATGGTTATAAGCACCGAAATTAGTCCTGTCAGAGAGCAAGTAAAAAACGCAAGCACCAGAGCGGCTATAGCCGTTATTATGATAAAAATAATATGGCTGGTATCAGTGTTCTTCTTAAACATATTTACATATTCACTTTGCCGCATCGCTTTAAGCCTCATGGAAGCGGTGGCAGAACAGCATCTCGAGAAAATCGGAATAAATATAAGCACAATAATATTCTTATCAGTGGAAATTATTTCATAAACCGCAGTGAACTGTAAAAGGAACAAAATAATTATCATAATCACGGCAAATGAACCGACGTGCGGGTCCTTTAAAATCTTGAATTTTTCCTCAAGCGAACGTCTCGATAACACGCTGTCGCTTGTGTCCATATACCCGTCAAGATGTATAAATCCCGTCAGCAGAAAGGGAAGCACAGTAAGAATTCCTGCCGTTAAAATAACTGATAGGTTTAAAAAATTAAGTAAAGCAGCGATACCGAACCAAATCCCACCTAGTAAAGCACCCACAAAGGGCATAAACGGCAGCACAAGATTTATTGCACTGTCGTCCCAAACCGAAAAAGGAAGCGGAATAGAAGTAAACATAGAAAGCGACATAAAGAAGCCCTTAATATATCTTTTCATACAGCTTTTCAAATTCCTCCGTTCTTTTATGAATAATTACGTTTGAATATGCTGTCTCGATTACGGCATCACACCTTGAAGCGGTATAACAGTCGATGTCACCAAGTGCGTGACGGTACGCTTCGGTATATTTATCGTAACGCAGTGCATCAGAATAAATATAATCCGATACAAAAACGATATCCGAAATGGTATCGGTGAGTGCCGTAACCCCAAGCTTTATCTTTTCGGCGGCATTCGTATTTATAGTGCCGTCACATAAAAACATTTCGTTTGCCAGAAGTGCTGTTAGACTGTCAAGCAAAAATGAACCCTGATGGTTTAAATTATCTAGTATTTGCTCTATATTACAGGATTTTTCGGTTGTTTCAAAGCCCCAGCCTTCACGGTCAGCTTTATGACGTTTAATCCGCTCATTATCCTCATCGTCGGCTGACAGCATGGTTGCTATATAGTAGAGCGGTTTATTTTGCCCCTGCATTTTAGCCAGTCTTTGTGCGAGGTACGACTTGCCGTTTTTACAGCCGCCTGATATGAATATTTTCATTTATTCTTATTTATCCCCCACACAGAAAAAATTATCTTTCTCTATTCCATCAAGATAGCTGTCGTCAATCTCGGCTTCCTCGAATGTCGCCATGTCCTTAATCACCGCACACGCACCATCAATAATCGAAAACATCAGCGGACAGCCACTGCCCTCACCAAGCCTCATTCTAAGGTCAAGATAGGGCGTTAACTTAAGCTCGTTCGCGGCATGAATAAAGCCTTTTTCATACGACTTGTGGGACATTATCATATAGTCCTTTATAATAGGGTTAAGCCTTGCCGCCGTAAGTGCCGCAACGACGGAAATAAAGCCGTCAATTACCACTGGAACCCTCTTACATGCACAGCCGATAAAGGCACCAGTCATAGCCGCAATATCAAAGCCGCCGACCTTTGCCAGCACATCAATCGGGTCATTTTTATCGGGTGCGTTGAGCTTAAGAGCAGCCTTAATAACCGCAATTTTATGCCGATATGCTTGGTCGCTGAGCCCGGCTCCCTTGCCAGTGATTTCTTCTATGTCGATGCCGGTTAATGCACATAAAACCGCCGATGATGTGGTAGTGTTTCCAATACCCATTTCGCCGACACCTATAAGGCTGTAGCCGCCAATAACTGCGTTTTCGGCAGCTTCTATCCCAATCAGTATAGCTTTTAAAGCTTCGTCTCTTGTCATTGCGCTTTCTTTTGCGATATTATGAGTAGATTTTCGGATTTTTCGGTTTATGATTTTATCACAGTTAATATCGGCGTTTATGCCCACATCGGTGACAATTATATCGGCATTATACTGCTTTGTAAGAACTGCCGCTCCTGTTATTCCCCGTGTCAAGTTTATCGACTGGCTGTATGTAACTGACTGCGGAGCGGAGGCAACACCCTCCTCGACAACACCGTTATCCGAAGCCATTACGAGAATGCATCTCTTTTCGGTATCATAATACATTTTTCCGCTTATCCCAGCAAGCCTTACTGCGATATCCTCAAGCACCCCAAGACTGCCTAAGGGCTTCACAAGGCTGTCGAGACGATTTCTTGCAAAGGTCTCAGCGTTCTCATCAAGCGGTGAAATATTATCAAGATACGAAATTAATTTATTAAGCATAAAGCCTCCAAAAATAATAAAGCCCTGTCAGTAACGAAGTCTTCCGATACTGACAGGGGTTAATAATTCATTATGAGCACAGAGAAAAAAGGGCATACCACCCCATTTCGTGTTCTACAACAAACCATATCGTCTCCATTCGCTGTGAAGTCCGGTAAAGCAACGGCTAATTCCGTTAATAAAATAAGGCAGGTCTTCCGACTCGGATGTCATCACTTTTTATATGCCTTCCCAAATATGAATTTAGTGGCTGAAGCTAATTCGTTATAAAAAGCTCGTTCCTTACGGCAGCAGGACTGTTCACGATTTACACATGATTCCCTATTATCGTATACGTTAAAACTATACGCACCATTATTTTAGATTGATATTTAATTTTCTTGCCTATTATACAGCGATTTTGAGTATTTGTCAAGTATACTAAAACGGAAAATTTTAAAGTTGTACATGAACGAATGGTCCGCTAAGCATGAGGAGGCAAAACAGTGAATATCCTGCAACTCTAAAATTTTCCGTACATAGCCATAGAATTATGTATATATTTATCCAAAAAAAATTGAAATAGATACAACATTTTCTTTATGGTTTAGTATCACTATAAATTTTAGCAAAATTTGACAAAATATAATATATATTTTTATACATAATAAATGTATAAATTTGTACATTTTTGTAGTATAATGTATAAAATAGTTGATATTTGGGAAAAGTGAATGGAAAACGACATTAAAGACCTCAAGGTTCTTCTCGTTGAAGATGAACCAGCTGACTGTGCCGCAATAAGCAGATACGTTGACATAACCGAGGGTATCCGACTTGTTGGCATAACAAATAGCATCGAGAAAGCCCTGCACGATGTACAGGACTGTTTTCCCGATGCTGTAATTTTAGACGTGGAGCTGCATAAGGGTGATGGTGATGGTATAACCTTTATGGAACGGCTTCGCACGCTTGATTTGCCGCTGTATCCCTTTATTATGGTGACGACAAACAATATCAGTCAGATTATATACGGCAGGATGCGTGAGCTGGGAGCCGATTTTATTCTTTCGAAAAATCAAGAGAATTACGGTGCAGAGTATGTAATCGATTTCCTGATGTCTATGAAAAGCACCATATTCTTCAGAAAGAGCAGGCAGGGCATACCTGATGATATCTTGTCCCTTGACAGCCGTGAGGATATAACAAGGAGAATATTAAGAAGAATAGACACCGAGCTTGATTTAATCGGAATAAGCCCGAAGGTGTTGGGACGTAAATACATAGTTGATGCCATCCAGATGATTATGGCGAACCCAGAGCCGAACTTCTGCTCCGCGATAGCCAAGAAGTACGGCAAGAGCCCACAGAGCGTAGACCATGCTATGAATAACGCTATAAATGTTGCATGGAAAACCTCAGCAATCGAGGATTTAGTACAGCATTATACAGCGAAAATCCGTTCCGAGAAGGGTTCTCCTACTTCTACTGAATTTGTTTATTATTACGCTGGAAAGATAAAAAACGATTTATAACCTATAAGGGTTTCAAGGTTTGCCCAGCCGTCCGCAGCCCCGCTGTGGCTAACAGCGTGAAGTTCTTATGAATAGAAAAACTGCCGTTTTCTTTCGAAAACGGCAGTGCTAGCATATTAATTATGCACCAAAAAATTTTGCTAATACAGACATTAAATAATCCCAATAACTCATCTTTTCTTACCTCCAATATATTTTTGTTATGAATATATTGTAAGGTATTTTGGAATAGATTTATTTATATTTATGAATTATATTATGCTAGATATTATTATATAAGTGTACTAAGGAGGCATCAATGCTTTTTCCTGTATTAAAATACTTCGGTATTATTTTCTGGGGCTTAATCATATTTTTGAAATCATTAAATATAAAGCCTATGCGTAAAAGTATCGCTATATATACGGTATTCTCATTTTTGTTATCAGCTTCAGTTGTACTTTTAAACCAACATATTCCAGAGTTCATGACTCTTTTTATTGTGTTTGGTTCTGTCTTAATCAATAAATTAGTCACAAAATTAAAATGGAATAGTTTAATAATTGCAACTATAATAAGCTGTGGCATAAGCTACGCATTAAATACAATATCATATGTAACTATATCTGTTGTTATAACATTAATAACATATCCTTTTTTTGGTAATTGGTTAGAAATAAGGAGTGATGTGGCTGATTGGATAATGATAATTTTGGGAATAATTTTAACTGGCTTTTTATCTTACAAGTTATTCAAAATAAAGCGCTTCAAAAACGGTTTCCCGTTCTTAAAAGAAAATTATATAAGCCTGCTTGGTGTTATTATTGCTCTAGTTATATTTCAGTTTTTCACTTTTAGCAACATAATCTTTAGAAACGGTAATGGTGAGCTTAATTCACTTGCATTATTGTCGATAGTAGTTGTTCTGTTTTGTATAGTAATCATAATCATTTGGTGGAGAACGGGTATATCGAAAGCTTATACAAGTACACTTATGAAAAAGGAAAACGAGGAGTTATACAGCGAAATTGATCAAAAGGATAAGCAAATTGCCGAACTGACAGCCAATAACGCCGCTTTATCAAAAATTATACATAAGGACAACAAAAGAATACCCGCCCTGGAAAATGCTGTTGTCACGCTTTGTAAAGACTTTTCAAAGGAAAAAGCAGAGGAAATACTCACCGAGCTCGAAAGAAGCACATCTGAACGAAACAGCATGATTAATCAGTATAAGAGCGTTTCGAAAAAGCTGCCCACAACCCGTATAAGCTCACTCGATATGATGTTAAGCTTCATGATGACTAAGGCTTATCAAAACAACATAGATTTTGACGTGTTCGTGAGCGGTAATATCAAAGAAATGATTAACACAAAAATAAGCGAAGCCGAGCTTGGCACCATTGCCGCCGATTTACTTGAAAACGCAATAATCGCCGTGAAGCCTTCTAAGAACAGACAGATACTCTTTTCAATCGGTATTCTTGACGGCAGCTACGAGCTTAGAGTAGAGGACAGCGGAGTTGATTTTACCGAGGAGGTTCTACAAAGCTTCGGTAAAAAACAAATAACCACCCACAAAGATGAGGGTGGCAGCGGTATAGGGCTAGTAGAGCTTGGCGACATCGCAAAACGAAATAACGCCGGCATCAGAATAGAAAAAATATCAAAACCAGAGGATATATTCACAAAACGTATAAGTGTTATTTTTGACGATAGATGCGAGGTGGAAATTGATTATCCGTTTATATAATTAATGCAAAATTCATGTAATGCGGGAATGTCGATTGTAATAGTTTCCCATAAAGTTTCGGCATCAATATTACCATATTCATGTGCCACAATGTTTCGGAGGCCTCGGATTTCCTTCCATGGAATTTCAGGTGTTTTTCGTTTAAATTCGTCTGAGAGATGATTTGAAATCTCACCAATCTGAAGCACACATAAAGCTATAGAATTTTTATATGTGTTATTTCTAATAAAGGTGTTATAATCTTTATTAAACATTGTATGTGTATCTTCAATTTGCTCAGTATAAGCAACAATATGTTTTAATATATCGATATCATTCTTCGCCATACAATAATATCTCCTCGTCAATAATGCTTTCTAGAAATACGCTATCAAGACTGCCAGTGGTTAGTAAATCAACATTTTTGTCTAATTTGCTTATTATATCAAGCCTTAAGCCGCTAAGCTTGACAAAGCCCTTGATATCACCTTTATCTATTCGTAGGTCAATATCGCTTTGCTCATTGGCTTCGCCTCGTGCATAAGAACCGAAAAGATAGACACGCTTTGCACCATATTCACGTGCGATAGGTGAGATTATATTTTTTATTTCATCAATATTGTATATTGTATTATTCATATCTACCCTACCTTCCAAACGTTTATATTCACCTTTAAAAGTGAGTTGTTGTAGTCTTGGTACATATTATTATACCCAGAAACCCAATGTTTGTCAATTATTAATTAACAATTTTTAATTATTGTAAACCTTATTTTTTGATGATTTTATTAATTGACACCTGCCAAATTTTGGTGTAAAATATTACAGGCAGAATTAATGGAAGGAATAATAAAATAATGTTTAGAACATGGCTTTTTGACATAAAAGCTGAATTTAAAGGATACAGCCTTAAGAAAGCGGGTTCAGATGCACTCGCTGGCATAACAGTTGCGGCAGTAGCTTTACCGCTTGCGCTTGCTTTTGGTGTGAGCAGCGGTGCCGATGCGGCAGCAGGACTTATTACGGCAATTCTGGCAGGTATAATAATCGGCTTTTTTTCCGGCTCCCCGTTTCAAATATCGGGACCTACTGGCGCAATGACGGCTATTCTTGTTTCGGTTATCGCACAGTATGGTATGCAGGGAATGTTTGCTGCAAGCCTTATTTCGGGAATAATATTGCTTATTGCGGGAATTTTTAAAATCGGAAAGCTCGTAACCTTTATCCCGTCACCTGTTATTTCAGGTTTCACCTCGGGAATTGCGGTAGTAATAGCACTTGGACAGGTCGGAAACTTTCTAGGAGTGCCTTACTATGGTGAGGATAATATTGAAAAAATTTCAAATCTCATCGGGTATTTCAGCGGAGGTTATCAATTTAGAGGCGAAATGATGCTTGCTACTTATAGGGTAAACCCAGTAGCAATCGGTATTGCGGTTTTCACAATTCTTCTCATGGTGCTTTGGCCCAAAAAATGGAATATGCGTTTTCCAGCTTCGCTCCTTGCGGTGCTTGTAACCCTCGGTGTAAATCTTTTAACAAATTTACCAGTTGCCGAGGTCGGAGCGATACCGCAAACCTTATTACCCGATGCAAGGCTCACGGAAATACCATGGAAAAACATCGGAAATCTTTTAGTACCAGCGTTTTCAATCGCGGCACTAGGAATGATAGAAAGCTTGCTTTGCGGTGTTGCGGGTGGACGTATGACATCGGGTGTAAGGTTTAATGCGGACAGAGAGCTTGTGGCGCAGGGACTAGGTAACATCATAATACCATTTTTCGGCGGTGTGCCTGCCACAGCCGCTATTGCACGCACTAGTGTCGGTATTAAATCGGGTGCCAAAACTCGTCTCACTGGAATAATTCATTCGCTGATACTTCTTGCAGCAATGCTGCTTCTAGCACCTGTTATGTCGCAAATTCCCATGGCTGCACTTGCGGGTGTGCTGATGGTTACCGCTTTCAGAATGAACGAGTGGCACGAAATCCGCCGTTTTTTCTCACAACGGGAAAAAACAGCCATCGCTCAGTTCCTTGTTACGCTTGCAGTAACAGTAGTGTTTGACCTAGTTATAGCCATAGCTGTCGGTGTGGGAGTTTCTATACTTATTTTCGTCGCTCAAAGCAGTCAAATGGTAATAACTGTCGATAGCATTGATAAAAAAAGGCTACTAGAAAAGGGTGTCAGGCTTCCAGAGGAAATGGGCGAGGTTAAGGTTGCGTATTTATCGGGACCTCTCTTTTTTGGAAGTGTTGAGCGGCTTCATAATACGCTTTCTGCACAAAAAACAGATATTCTCGTGCTGTCAATGAGGGGAGTAAATATGATTGATTCCTCTGGAGTAAGAGGGCTTGAGGATTTATATAGTGACATGAGCAAATGCGGTGTTACGGTTCTTTTTTCTGCAATTCAGGACAGTGTAAAAAAGAGCTTTGACCGTGCGGGCTTTTCCGATAAAATTAATATTTACTGGAGCACAGACGTGGCTCTTTCAGCTTTCGCAGAAACATATATTAAAGAAGAAAAATAAAAAATAAATAAAGGCACCTATTTCACTTTCATGAAATGGGTGTTATTTTTATGTAGTGCCTGGCGGCACCAAAAAAATGAGCCTTCCGTTCACAAAGCTCGTAGAAGTCTTTTTTTGTAGTGCCTGGCGTCACCAAAAAAAGAGCCTTCCGTTCGCAAAGCTCACGGAGGCTCATTTTTTGGTGCCGCTGATCGGACTTAACTAACCCAGCACTAATTGCGATTAGTGCATCGGTTCAACTCCTTAACGTCATAACAAAAAATAGCACCCATGCTCGCTGTATGCACAAATCAAAAAAGTGCTAAGCTTGCTGGGTACTATTTTTTTGGTGCCGCTGATCGGACTTGAACCGATACGGGGGTTAAGCCCCGAGGGATTTTAAGGTTTGAAAGAGCTGATTTTTAACTATAAATGTCGCTGTCTTTCAAAAAATCCTCGACCTTAGAAACCTCTTTTACGAAATGAGCCTTGTCCAAATGGGTATATATATCAAGGGTTGTTTGTAAATGCCTGTGTCCTAATATGTTTTGTGCTGCCTTAACATCAACCCCTGCGTTATATAACATAGTAGCAAAGGTATGTCTAAGATTATGCTGTGTATACCCTATTTCATTACTGGCTTTAAATCCTCGCCAGAGCATTTCAATTTGGGTTTCGTTCGCAAGTCCTTTCCCAAATTGAAATATATACCCACTCTTTTTTCCTTTAGCATTTAATAGTTTCTCACGAAGTGGCTTAAAGAGCGGAATATATCGCTCGGAGTCTCCGTTCTTCAACTCAAAATTGAGATGCGGTTTATTTTTGTAAAACGTAATTGTTTTATATATATGTATCAGATTTTCGTTAAAATTAATATCCTCCCAGGTCAGAGCAAGCGCCTCGCTTCTTCTAACTCCTGTATAAAGCAAGAGGTAGAGATATAGGCTGAGCCCTTCTTCCTTTATACTACATAGGTGCATTATTTCTTCTTTGTTTAAAGACCTGCGAGGTTTGTTTTTTGCACATTTAGGCATTGTTGTAAGTGTTACAGGGTTGCTGGATATGTAATTATTAATAATCGCAAACTTGAAAATAAGGTTTAAAGTAATCCTATGCTTCTTAACAGTAGACTCCTTGAGGTGGCGCTCGGTTACTAAATTGTTAAGGTACGTTTGAACCATCATGATTGTAATATCATCTATATAATATTCGCCAAACTCCTCGTTCAACTGTTTGACACGTGAGATATACATTTGATGGCTGTTGATTTTAATCTTAGGCTTGTGAAACTCAAGGAATGCTGCCGAAACTTCTTTGAAACGCTTTGCCATGAATATTTTTGTCATGAATAGTTACTCCTTTGGTGTTTTTGTCGTATTATAACATATTTTAATAGTTTAGTAAACATTTATTTCGAAATATAGGGATAATATCTATATATTTATTATAAAGCGATGAAGTTTTTCATTGCTTTTTTTGTTCTAATGCTTAAAAGTTGTCATTTATGACACAAATAAATATAAGAAAGAGGTACATGCCATGGCAAATCAATTCACTGAAAAGCAAAACATTACACAAGATGATTATGCGGATATTTCAGATGAAAGAAAGGAAGAAATATCATCGTGCTTTTGGAACGAAACAAACGAACTCGAAACAGAAGAATGGCGTAATGAGCTTACACCTAGAGAGCATGAATATGTAAATTCCCTTGATGGTGATACTACAAATGGATTTGAAAAACTCGCAAAAGCTTTAGCAGATGCTGTTAAAAAGAACGAGGCAAAAAAAGAAAATCGTCCTCGTTTATTCGTAGACATGGACGGTACTCTTGCACGGTTTCATGATGAGGTGCATTATTTGGAACGAATGTTTGAGAAAGGTTTCTTCAGCAATTTACAACCCTTTCAATCGGCAGTCGATGGTATTAAAGCCTTTATTGAACAGCACCCAAACATAGAGGTGTTTATTCTTTCAGGTGCAGTAGACGGTGAGCCGCCTTATTGCAAAACCGAAAAACACCAATGGCTAGATAAATATTTACCCGAGATAGATAAAGCCCATAGGATATTTACAAAAGTTGGGCAGCCTAAGTCGCTCTTTATACCCGATGGTATAAGAAAGAGCGACTTTCTTTATGACGATTATAATGTTTCTCTCGAGCAGTGGGAGCAGGACGGTGGTACAGGTATAAAGTGCAAGAATAACATAAATCACAAGGGTATGATAGGTAAGCTCTGGGAAGGCAAGCTCGTTGAGAACACAAATTCTGCAGCGGATATATGCAAAGAACTCTACTCGGTAGTTGTGCTTGACAAAATCAAGCATGAAATAAATTTAAACGGAGGACTAGATATGGAAATCAATGCAAGAATAACCCCTTACGAGGGAGACACAAGCTTGAAAGCTACCGCAACAGTAGTTTTCAATGGTTCTGTGGCTGTTCACGGAGTCAAAGTAGTCGACGGTGAAAAAGGTTTGTTTGTGCAAATGCCGACATCGAAAAAAGACGGGCAATATGATGAGGTCGCCTTCCCAGTTACGGCGGAGCTAAGAGAACAGATAAACCAAACCGTTTTAGAAGCCTTTAACACTATGCAAAAGGAAATGGTTGAAGCCCCTGCGATTGATACTAAGATTACGGTTTCGCTGCGTGACAACACACATAATAATAGCGTAAAGGCTGGCGGTCAAATCGTACTCGATGACTCTTTGGTTATCAGCAATGTAAAAGTTGTTGAGGGCAAAAACGGCTTGTTCGTGCAGCTCCCAACTTACATGGATAGCAACGGCGAATATCAACCTATTGTAAACCCAATTAATAAGGAGTTTTATCAGCAGATACAAAAAGCTGTAATCGATAAATTTAACAGCCGTGGGGAGATTATCGGGAACACACCCTACAAGGAGTTAGGTTCGTTAGAAAATTTAAGTCATTTTTCTATTGACAATAAAGAATTTGCGAAGAAAGTCGGTGAGAAGCTCACGGCTGAGGAGGTCAAATGGAGCGGTAAATTAGGTGATAAGGCTACCATTACAATTAACAAGCAAGATGAAGCTTCATACAAAAAGGCTTACGAGGCAGCAAAACCACCAAAACAAACTAAAACACATTAAGTTGTCATTTGTGACAACAATCAACTGGTTAAGAAGCTTTTCAGCTTTTTAATATGAAGCATAAGGAAGTTATTACAAGCGGTTTTGTCATTCCGCTTTTCTTATGCCTGGCATAGACAGAGTCGCTCTCTGATAAAAGGACGGTTACTTCTTTCCCGTCCTTTTTTCTATGCCAATTAATAGAGTGAAAGAAGATTTGCTAACCGCACAGCGGTAGAAAGAAGGAAAATATGAAATCAATAGCATTCTATAACAATAAAGGCGGTGTCGGTAAAACCACCGCAACAATAAACGTGGCTTATATGTTGCAAACGACAGGAAAAAGAATACTGGTTGTCGACTGCGACACACAGCAAAACACATTTCGCTTTTTGTCTGATGTCCTGGGTGGCGAGATTGTGGAAACAAGATATGATAATATTTATACCGCTACTATAAATTGCGTGACAGATGATGATTATGGGGACTTCGATATTATTCTTCTCGACCTCCCCCCTGCTATGAATGAGACTACCAAAGCGATACTTAAGAATAGCGATTTTGTTTTTGTGCCGATTGAACTCGGTACATTTTCTATTCAAGGTTTATCTGGAGTAACTGATGTAATCGCAGAGGTTAATGTGCGTTTTGGCGGCTGCTTCGTATCAAAATTTGATAAAAAGAATGCGACCGACAAGCATTTACTCGAATTAATGAAGCAAAATCTCGGTGAAAAAGTGCTTGAAGCACAAATTCCGCTAAGCAACGCTATTAAGAATAGTGTTACCTACCGAATGACCGTCTCCGAATATATGAAATGGTGTCCTGCTGCTACTGCTTTTGGTGCGCTGGTTGATGAAATCATGGAAAGGATTGGTGAGTGAAATGAAACGAATAATAGACAATGCTCTTATGAGAGACTTAAGTAAAACCGCTGCTGATAGCTTTAGCGAAAACTTAAAAATGATTGATATTAACGATATAGAGCCAAACAGTGATAATTTTTATGAGTTAAGCGATATAGAGCTGCTGGCTGAGGATATTGCACAACGTGGTTTAAAACATAATCTTGTGGTTGCTCCTACCGATAATGGAAAATACATAATAATATCGGGACATCGCAGATATGAAGCCGTTAAACGATTATGGGAGGAAAAACGGATAACCTCTCACTACCTACCCTGTTATATTAATCCTATAAAATCCGAAGATGAAAATATTCAAGAGCTTATTATGCTCAACGCTACATCTCGTATAATTAGCGACGGCGAAAGTCTGAAGCAGTTCCAAATTCTTAAGCGAATTTTCGATAACCAAAAAGAAATGGGTGTAAAAACTGGTCGTATTCGTGAAAAAATAGCAGCTCAGCTTGGTGTGTCTAACGGACAGGTCGCTAAAATGGAAAACATCGAAAAGAACGCTATTCCAGAAGTTAAGGAAGCTATTGAGAGCGGTAATGTATCAATTTCAACAGCAAGCGAAATAGCGAAGCTTGACACTTCTGAACAAAAGGCACTTGTTGAAAAGAAAGATATATCAAGTATAAAACCGAAAGATATTAAGCCGAAACAACAGCTTGAAGAAAAAGTTGTCACAAATGACAACTTTTATGAAGCCGATGATGAAGATGAGACAGACGATGAATATTTCGATGATACTGACGACAATGGCGATGAAAATGAAGATGAAGATGAAGATGTTAAATATAGCGGCACCAATGATTATTTATTCAATGCACTTTCAAACGACCAAAAACGCAGAAGTTTTACGCAGAATTATAAAGATTGGGGTGTTTGGTTTACGTCGCCCGATTTATTCTTTACATATTATAAATATGATTTGCCCGATGGCAGCAGAATAATTGTCCTTGAGCATTTGAGCAAAAATTACTATCCGAAAAAAGAAGATCGGCTTTAACAAAAGTCAATTACGACCTATATTCAAATTGATTTGAACTTTTTTGTTCCAGTATCTGTAAGTGAACATGAGTTATCTGATTTTTTAAAAGGAATTAAAGAAAAGCTGCAAAAATGTTGACTTTATCTTGCATGAATGTTAAAATAAAAGGAGAAGAAAATGGCTAACAATGAAACAGTAATAAAAGGTTCCAAATACGATATAATATTCAAAGAATGTATGCAAAGACTAACTGACAAGGGTGTAATCGCGTTTATAAATTCAATGTTCGAAAAAGACTACTCATACGACTCAAAAGTGAGTAAATTCAATAACGAGGTTTATTTAAACGGCAACAAGAGAGTATCGGACCTATATATCGGTGTTGATGACCGCTTGTTTCATATCGAAGTACAGAGCAATAAAGATAAGGATATGGCACTCAGAATGTTCGAGTATGGTATACTGGGTGCGATGCAGCATGGTATGACAAAAAATAAAGTACCTGTACTCCAATTTCCAAAGCCAGTAGTTATATATCTTAGAAGCAATAAAAATACACCAAAGACACACGAGATGGGTATTATTCTACCCGACGACAATACATATACCTTTAAAATTCCAGCGAAAAGGCTTCACGAATACAGTGCAAAGGATTTACTCGAGCAGAAGCTTTTCCCCTTAATTCCGTTTAATTCAATGAAATATAGCTCGGAGCTTAAGTCGCCAATGAGTGTGAAAAAAGCCGAAAACGGAATACTCGCTGACATACAATATATTATTGACAGCTTGCCGAAAACCGTAGAGCAAGGGTATATATCACAGCAAAACGCACAGGATTTAGAAGTAAAGCTTATGGATTTATCAAAAGATGAAATCTCGAGTAGTAAAGCAACTAACAAAGAGGAGGTAATTCAAATGATTGATGACATGGACAGAACCGTTATGGTAAGGGACATTTATTTAACAATGGACGCCATTGAGGCAAAAGGTGAAGCAAAAGGCGAAACAAAGGCTAAGGTAGAGATTATATTAAATATGTCGGCAAATAATGAGAAGGTTTCCTACATCAGCCAAATTACAGGCGTTTCTGAAAAGAAAATAACCGAATATCAACAAAAATATGCTGATAAGATAACACAGCTCGCTAACAAGTTTAAAAAAGGAAACGAGAAAGCCCCCGAAGCGAATAAAAATACCCCGAAAAAATCAAGATAAGTATATGGAGACCTCTACGAGTTAGGGGTCTCTTTTATTATAACCTTGACGATAAGAAAGTGAGATGATATAATTGACGAAAAGGAAACCCGATAAGGTGACTTTGGATTTTTACAATATGTTTCATAATATCAATATTAATGATATCAATAAGATAAAAATGTTTTATAAAAAAATTAAAAAATTTAAACCGAAACCGCAAAGAACACCTAGTATGGGTTTTAGTTCTTTATATATGTTTTGCTTGTTTGAATGTAATGTTGCCTTTATGAATAAAGATTATAAAGAGGTGACTTACCATTTATGCGACCTTGTTATGAAGTATCAATATAGGGATATAAACATTTATTCAAATATCATTTTTTTACTTGATAAATATATGAATAATCTATTTGAGGAGCTGCCCGATGTCTAGTAAACATGAATTCAACAGTCACATGAAGTGGGCTTTAAATATAGTAAACTCAAAGGAAGATATTGAAGATAAAATTCTATTGCTTGATTATCACATGAATGTGATTAAATACGACTTAAAACATACATACCTATCTGATTTGCCGAAACCTTACACAGAGCCTATTAATTTAACTTTCCCTTTATGTTATTATGATGAGGATAATACATACAAATCGGTGGTAACAGACCAGTATAAACAAATAGACTTAAGCAAAGACATTGTTGTTACGAAACCTCATAACAAATTTAAGTTGGTCGAAGCTTTACATATTTTAAAAAGGAATGAATTTATATTCGACAATGACAATCACAAAGGATATTATTTCCCTGGTATGGATGTTACATTAATTTGCAATGGTTTTCATTCAATCACGGCTGGGATAATAAATAAAAAAGGTATAATAATGGTGCAAATCTGTGATGATATCGAGTTGTTTGGACATCTTTACACTGATGGCAATTATTTTTACAATATACATACGAGAAAAGCAATTTGCGAAGTTGACGACGTAAAGCTTGCGGTTTTATACTCACTTGCGAGTCAGAAACAAAGGCTTGAATATACAACATTTTATTGAATAAACCAACTAAATCTATTGACAAAACTTCCTTTTTATGCTATAATAAGTATGTAAGATAAACAAATCAAATTGAGGTGACAGCATGGCAAACTTAAGTAAGAAAGCGACTATCATAATAATATCTGTACTATCTTTGGTTGTTATAACACTAGCGATATTGATTGTTTTTTCTCTCAGTCAAGGTAAAGATATAGCGGTTGATGTCGAAATTCCCGACGTTATTATAGATACTACACCCGATGAAACCACGGCTGCTGCGACAGAAGCAACCACGATTACGACAACGACACCCAAGGAGACTACGGCTACTACTGTTACAACGGTCGAGACTACGACACAGGCTCCCGAAACTACACCGACAGAAACCGAGCCGCCAGTCACAACAACAACAGAGACAACAACGGTTGCTACAACCACAGAGGCACCGATTACCACAGCAGCTACAACAGTGCAAACTACCACACAAGCTACAACAACTGTACAGCAGACAACAACAGCACCTGCTAATAAACCGACTGATGCTCAAGGTCTTGGCGATAATGGAAGATACTACAAATATGTAGGTGATGTTAAATATGAATGGGTACACAATAATGCGTTAGGTTGGCTTTGGGTTGATGCAACTCCCCCTTCTGGTGGAGTAATGGACGTGATTAGTAGCGGTGAAACACTTGCGGGTGGTTGGGCAAGTTAATAAATATATCAAGCGTTTGCTATATGCAGGCGCTTTTTTATTGGAGGGTTACTTATGAAAAGGATTTTTGCTTTTATGGTTGTTTTGCTCTTTGTTTTTCAAAGTGTAACAACTATTTCCGCAGATTACGCAAATATGACTGGTGGTAGCGGTGGAACAGGAACTGGAACCTATGACAATGGTTGGTTAATTATCGGTTCATCGGGTGGATATATTTTTGATACTGAGGGTATGCGTGTATATATCGCTGATAGTACAGGTAATGCTGTTAAAGGGTATAAGCCAATCGATATAACAAACAGTAACGTTTCTTCGACAAATGTATGGAATGGTGGACAGAAAACCAAAAGCGAGTATAAGGCTTCAAGTACACTAACCTTGAATGATTATTATACTCGATATATTATAGATACTACAAAAACAAAAGCACTTCCTTCAATCATTCCATGGGGTGAAAGTGACAGTACAAACCGTATCAATAAAATAAAAGAATGGTTTTTGGATACCGATTATGTTAAGTGGATATGTGAAAAAATTGGCATAAAGTACGACGATTTTAGAAATAAAAATTATTTACTCGGGATTGAACCAATAGCATACTTTCGTTATTTAGGTGATAATTATGCTCTTACTGCGACAGAGTGTGCAATTCTGGATAAAATGGTAAATGGCGGATTGTTTAACAGAATGAACCCTCTAACGCATAGTAATCTTCCGTTATCAATATTTTTAAAGACCGACCTGGGGCTTATGAAAGCCTGGACGGGAGCTTCTACGGGTAGAATATCAAATAATCAAAGTATCATCGATTATCTTGGTATCGGATATGTTGAATACGACCCCGTCTTAATTCCAGCGGACACCTTAAAGCTTAACTTCTCTATCAAAGCTACTCCCGATGAAGAGGAAGTAATCTCAGAAAACAATAACCCCGTTAAAATTAGCTCAAATGTAAACATAACCGTTAAGCTTCAGCAAGATGCAGATGAATATAAAAAATGGGTGGACCGTCTTAACGGTGCAAGTGATATTAAGGTCACAATGACGTTAAAGGAAGCCTCTAGCAACCGTAATATATCATGTATAACTAACAGCAAGTTTGGGGGTACCGTCCTAGGCGGTACCGCTGTAATGGTATCAAAAGAGGAATTGTTATCATTCCTCAAACCTACTGGAAGAAATCTTGTTTTCAAAGACCCTTGTGCTAACGAGATGATAAACGCTGATCAAATGATAACTTATAAATATACATTTAATATCGTAGTTTCATTTACAGATGCAGAGCGTTATACAACCGCTGGACAGCATATCCCTGTACCCTCGACACCGATACCGAAAAGCGATACGGCATCTTTTTACCGCAAAAAGCTTCCGCCAGAAGCTGAATACATGAATTACTTCTCAAACCCTACAGCGTATGCAGAAATAAAACAGGGTACGATTTATAACGAAGAATATGAAGCAATGGCAGGAACTCCAACCACCCGTGACCTTTATTTAGGTGTGGGTGGTTCTGAATTTATAGTAGATTTCTCGGCTGCTCTTAAAAAAGAACTAACAGCAACAAGAAAGTATACAGTGCATTATGACGGCTGCGAGTGCGAATTTAAAGAGGGAGACCAGGCAAAGAGCTTTACTTTCCCCTCCCCTTCAGGCGGCGGATTGGGTAATGTGTCAATATCAAGTATGCACAGCGGAGGCTCGTGTACAGTAACATGGACAGGTACAACACCATGGACTGGGAGCGGCGGTGTAAGCGGACATATAGGAACAGTTACAAATTCATGGAATGACACAGCATATAAGACGGCATTATCGGCGGCGAACAGCTATGCTGCATCGGTAAACGGCACCGTTTACAGCTACACCTCTGCAAGCGATAAGCAAACACGAACTAAGTCGAGCTGGGGTGCCAGTGCAAGCGGTTCAAATCCGCACATCAGCGGTTCAGCAACGACTGGTCAGCCGTATATTGCCCCAAGTTATGATAAAAACGGCAAGATGACAAGCCCTGGACAGGAATTTATACCTGGTACATACACTCCAGGACAGTCAAATACATGGACGATAACTGTTACATGGACAGTACCTGCTCACACCTGCTGCGGTCCGTGCTGTCAGCACGATTTACCAGCAATCAACGATACATGGACACAGGAAATTAAATATGATTATGTGGACATCTTGAAATCTACTGTATGGAACATAGACCAAGGATATATTGACGGCTTGTCAGTTATAACTGGCGGAACAAATAGTGTGCTTGCTTCTATTATGCAGGGCAGTCCCACGATATTCAGCAATATCGCAGCAACCGAAACAAGCTCTGCTGGACGTTTCCGATACTCACTTGAACCTGGTCAGCACGATAATGTCACATGGAATAAAGGCAGCCGCTCGAATAAATGCAATAAACAGGATAAAGACTGGGGAACAGGTATTCTTTATAACAATACCTCCTTCCCTCACCAATCGGGTTACTTAGAGGCTAAGGCTTCCGAAAAGGATAAAAAGACGGCTGAGTATGCCGAATTTAAGGCAAATCGGGAAAAGCTTGTTACAGCAACGGTTATTTCTGACTTTTTAATATTACAAACCTCAAGCGGAGACCAGTCAGTCTTGTATTTCGATAAAAAATCAAATGCAGTACAGGCACAAAACGATTATGATTATGTTAAATCTACTTTGTCAGAGGTATGGACAAACAACACAAAGAGTGCCGCCAAATGGACGAAGGGACATATTAATATCGGTTCCTATAACGGCAAATATGCTAATACATTATCAAAATATACAGGTACTGGAAGTAATAACAAAATAGCTACTGCTTTTGACTCAGACGTTGCGGGAAAAATTACACGGACAGCACGTCCCTCATCGGCACTGCGTATCGCAAAATATAATATAGATATACTCGATACCCTGCCGAATGATGATTACAAGACTGGAAACGCACAGGTGTTTTGGCAGCTTGCAATGGATTATAACCCAGACAATAACGTGCAGCTGTATTCGATTAGTCCACAGCCTATTTTTGGCGGTAAATCGGGTTATGCAAAAACAGCGGGATACTCCCCTACACACACCAAGGTAAATGATATTGTGATACACAATCCAGTATCAGCAGATTATGCAATGGTGCTTGCGGTAGACCAGAGCCGAGACCAACGAGGAGGCACCTCGGTAAGCTGGGCAAGTCAGATAGCTTCAAAAGCAGAGGAGTGTCCCAGTAACCCGGAAGAATGTGAATACCGATATTTAAGCTGTAAGTATACAGGCGGAGCTACTCATATCTCAAACTGTTACACGGAAGAGACGCCATATACACTGAATGCTCATGAACATTCAGCAGCGTGTATCGATAACACAAAGCTGCAAAATGTTTTTAAACGAGAGACATATCAAGTAGAGCGAACGGGAACGAGAGATGTGGTTGTTCAAAAGGAAGTTGAAACGCCTTTTTTCGTGTATAAATATAAGAACATTATAAAATCGGAGACGAGTGCAAGCATTTACATCACATCAATGCTGCGAAATGCTAATGATTGGACAGAAAACAGAATAGGAATTACAGGTAAAACCGATACATATCTAAAACTGGTATTGGTAGATGCGAAAAATATAACTGAGCTTGTTGGAAGCTGGGGTTCTCCACGGTATATAACCGATAGTAACGGACATACAATAGGTGTTGATGGTGTCGACGTGACGACAGAAAGAATTGATATAAAGGGCGCAGGAACATATTATCTACCCGTTCCTCATTTATGGCAGCCATTTTTTTACCCTATATTAGAAGTCAATTTCAACGGAACAGGCACAAACCGCTCTGTTACTATTGCTGAACTATCCATAGTTGAAAAAAATATAGAATATGTTACAGAAAAGGAAACCTATACTTATTACGATACAGTTGAGGGTGATTATTACGGTACAATATGGGGACTGACGGCTCTTGATGAGTTATCCAGAAACGGCGCCACAGCCTCGTGGATTTCACAGCAACCGTCAAATGCAGTTATTTTTAATTGCGGCAGAGCGATAAACAAGCATATATGCGATGTTTCGTGTCAGCATGAGTCCATTTTGCTTTGCACGGAGCCTCACCACATGGGGCTGCATTATGATATTTCAAACTCGATGTGCTGGTCGGCTTGCCTTAACAATGCCAATCATAAGCATAAATCTACGGGACTTCTAAGCGGCGTAAGCATGGGTAATTTTATTAACCTTGACTGGGGCTTTCAAATATACTTCCCCACAATCGGCGATTTTTATGAAAGCGGCGCTCTTGGCTTATCACAGCTAACAAACGCCCGAGGGAAAGGCTATATTAACAATATGCAAACCTCCGAATGGGTGGCTAAAAAGCGTGCTAAATTTGAATTTGACGTAATATATTGCGGAGCAACGACCGCACTAAACGTTAACGGCTCACAGCACGGAAATTCGGCAAACGGAAGCGATAATCATAAGCACACATCGTCCTGCGTACTGTATAAAGCTGGCACATGGATTGATATACCAAAGGATTACGAGCTGTTCAATTTCTACTGCCCTGCTTCGAACTCAGAGGGAGCTGCTACTGGAGCGGTGTTTGAGGTAGTTGCGATAAATGCACCGAGCGGCACCAATGATAACACAGCAGCGACAAACAGATACAGAAACCTGTCCTTTGAAGCCTTGCACGGCGGTATAAAGACAAACTATATAGATATAATCGGGCGGATAGGTAATCTTGTTATCGAGGACACAGGCGATTTTCGTTTTTCAAATCTGTTTAAGACTTCGGTACCTGGTGAAACGATTGATGATTATTATGTTTACGGTCTAGTTAAGAAAGTTGATACCGCAAACAAGAACTTCGTAATCACTTCATCATCTGATATACGAGGCTTAAGCACGAATTCGTTATACGGACAGGACATTTACGGGCTGCTTACATGGCTGCGTAATAAGCTTATTGGGTATCCATTATCTCCCGACAAAAACAATATCAACGCACTTAAGAACGAGCCTTTAAGGTACGGCTATTCGGTGTATCTCGATATATCCACACTCGGCAAGGATTATAGAGAAATTGATATTGTGCCGTATTATTATTTTTATAATACATCAACACGGGTATTAACACCCGTCGATGTGTACGCATGGACAGATAACGGTTATCAAGCGATAAATTATCACAAGGACGTTTATAACGGCTCGGCAAAGAAAAGTGTATATGATTTCAGATATTTGCTTGACTGGGAAAAAGAAGCAGCACAGCGGAACGTTAACACAACCGAAGCGCAGTTTACGCAGTCTTTATCAAGCAGCTACGGGCTGCAAGCACCAGGAACAATAAAATATCTGCTCGGAAATGCTTCTTACCTAAACTTTGGGGAGCAAGCCCGAACATTCATCGGCAGCAGCAAGACTTTAGGTGTTGAGCAAAATATCGGCGGTCAGATTGCTTCGAGCCAGTTCGGACAATCGGGCAAACGGTGGCATTTTACTTTAGGCTTGCCCTCATCGGCGGTGGTTGTGGAAACAGGAACGGCTCCCACAGATGCGAACATTGATAAATTCAAGTATCAGAACGGGGTTGTGCTAATGGCAGCCGATATTTATGCCACAAGCAGCTATTATACCTTGCAGTATAAGCAAAACCCTGGTTACTTTGTAATGAACGGTGTTACTTATACGATACCGTCGACAATACCGAATGTTATAGCGGTATATAACGGTAACGGAAAATCCTCGAGAGACGACCTTGAGATAAGTAAGACGCATTGAATTACATAATGATTGATTTTTTATAATTTTTCCAGTATAATATAGAAAACGATAATTTTTGAAATCGAGGTTATTATGGATTTTAAAGCAATCGATGAATTAAAAGATAAGCTTGCTGCTTACAGACCGCTTGATGAAATGAGCCTTCAAAAACTTCAAGAAGAATTTTTGGTAAAGAACACCTACGACTCCAACGCTATTGAGGGTAACACCTTTACTTTAAATGAGACATATCTTCTGCTTAGCAAGAATGTTACAATCTCGGAAAAGTCATTTAAAGAGCATCTTGAGATATACGGGCATAAGGAAGCTCTAGAGTATGTCCACTCTATTGCAAACAAAGATGAGAAGCTTGACCTTGACGTAATCAATCAGATACATTACATGGTTCTGCTGAACAACGCAAATTATCGGGGACGGTACAGAGACGATTATGTGTTTATCGGCGACCATATTCCTCCGCCATGTGAGCAGATACCCGAACGGTTATCAAGTATGATTTCAGATTATCACGAAAAGCTTAAAAACGGGGTACACCCTATCGAAGCTATCGCTGGACTTCATTTAGAGTTTGAATACATTCACCCCTTTTTTGACGGGAACGGCAGAACAGGAAGGCTTATCTTGAACCTTGAGCTTATGAAACACGGTTATTTGCCAGTAAACATCAAGTTTACAGAACGTCAGAGCTATTATAAATGTTTTGTCATTTATGACAAAACAAAAGATACTGGTGATTTCGTAAAACTGGTTGCGGATTATGAAAAAGAGGAATTAAGTAAATATTTGGAAGTGATACAAAATCGACAACAGCTCGATAAACCCAGTAAGGGTAAAAGTAGATAATATAGAAAAAACGCAGGTTAACAGCCTGCGTTTTTTATTTTACAAAAAGAAAGGATAGACACATTATGCGAACAATAAAAAAGGTTATTATTACAGCACTTATTTCAATCGTAATTCTATTTGCTATCGCACTCGGTTATATATGGCTAAAAAATGAGGAGGCGACAAAGCTCGCAGCTGCATACGATGAGCTCGAGACATATCGGAGCATTTACGAACCGCTTGGCGAGATAATAACTGGTTATGTTGTGGTTAGTGATATGCAGTACGGGAGGCAGATAACAGAAGATGATATTATGCCGATTGATGTTACAGAGTCGTCAGCTGGCAATATTTGTACCGAAATTGATGAAATAATCGGAAAGTATTACAGGATAAATCTTACTGGAGGTACACTTCTTTCGAGTGACGTTATAATGGATTATCCTCAGACATCAGACGTCAGAGCTTATGACGTAATTACAACATATAACCCGATAGGGCTTGAGCCAAACGATTTCGTCGATATACGCTTCGTTACACCAATGGGTGAAGATTATATAGCTCTTTCGCATAAGCGTGTTGAGGGCGTTTATGGCGGCGTTCTGAAGCTTGCTATGTCAGAGTACGATATTATGGTTTATAACTCTTTGGTGGTTGATAAAATTCTTTTTTCAGGTAGTAGCATATATGCCACAAAATATCTCGAACCTGGAGGGCAAGAAGCTGCCGAAGCATTTTATCCTCTCTCGACACAGGTATTAACCGCAATTGCAAATGACCCTAATATTACTATTTCCCAAGTAGATTATGTGAAGATTGCATCAGCGAGAGCTAATTTACTTTCTAATTATAGACAGTACAGCGATGATGCGTTAGTATCATCACTTCTTGAAGCTGGTAAAAGCTCTATACCGAGCCGAATTGAGTCTGGTCAGTCTGCTTACATAACGCAGAAAGAGATTGAAGAACAAAAGCGAATTGAAGAAGCAATAACGAACGGAGGATATTAAGCTTGAATATTGGGATAACAGGAATAGCGGATAAGCGACCAGTCGTTTATCCGCTTCTTTATGTAGCAAATATGCTGGGTAGCGTTTTGCTTGTTACGCATGATACGGATTATCGCCGTCTAATCGGCGGCAAAATATACGGCGATATAGGTAATGTCACTGTGCAAACACTTCCGTCTAGCCATCGTGGAGTCGAGGGTATTGATGATTATAATGATTACGATTATGTAATTAGTGTTTCATGTGATGAGCTGCCAGTGGCTAGTGCTGATTATACAATTAGTGTTTTGACCGACGGTGAAAAACATGTAAAAAATAGCGTTAGAATAGGCTATGAAGCCCCCGCCAGTAAAGAGAAGGCTATTATATTAAACGATAAACTTTATAAGGATTTATACAAGATAGAGCTTGAAAAGCGGCTTGTACCTATAAAAATACCAAGCTTAACCAATATACTTTCAAGCATATTTGCACCTATATTCGGACGGAGCGAAAAAGAAATGAAAAAACTGCTTTTATATAAAGGGGGTAAGGTTACATGATAATAAGTGTTACCAGTCCCGTTCACGGGCAAGCAGGAAATACAACCATAGCTTTACTTATAAGCTTATTATTAAGTAAGCATAAAACAGTTTGCCTTACACATTTATCTGCGAACTCATCGTCGTTTTTTACTTATCTCGGTTTGCAATCGCTTGCGGACCCGACATGTACACCCTCACAAATGGTTAATCTCTTGAGAGTAGGTTCAATTAATCAACACGATATGAAAGATTATTGCATGAAGGTTAATGACAATCTCGATATTTTTTCAAATAAAGCAAAGAGCTTTACCGATGAAGATATGGAGCTGACGGCTAAATATATAACCGAAAATATGCCTCATGAAATTATTGTACTTGATATTGATATAAATACAGCTTTGCCATTAGCTCAATTTGCTTTCGAGAAGTCTGCACTTGTGATTATATCAATGACTCAAATGCTTAATGTGTTCGAAAGATTTAATGAAGTTTTTGGTGACAGCGAAAGCATAAAAAACAAGGCTATATATTTATGTAATCATTTCACCCAGGAAGTGGGGAGTGTATCGACGTTCGCAAAGCAGCTAAAGGTTAAAAACCGAAAGTGCAGCACCTTGCATCATTCGGAAACTCTGATGAAGTTATCGAATAACGGCAAGCTTTCTGAAATAATACCGCTTGCTAAATCTATTCCCCTGCCCGATTTTACCGCTGACCTTGAAAGGCTTGAACGTATTATCTTAGATGCTTATAAGAACCAAAGTAAGGTGATTGAGTCGGAGGAGGTAGAGCAATGGATTTGAATACGAGCCTTACGATTGCGAGCTTTGCTGCGGTTGCAATTATTGTTGCCGTGATGCTAATAAAGGCTCGGTCGGGTAAAGTGGTTTTTGAGGAAAATCAACTGAACACGCTGCCAAAGATTATAGACCATGTTAAAATGCGGCTAGTTGAGCTTGATAAAGACGAATATGATTTGACGTTAAGCCCGTCTGAGTTTGAACGAGCCTATCGCCGTAAGGCAAGAACCCGTGAGGCGTTATCAAACTGTATTCATGGTATTGAAAGCTCTAAAATTATTGTCATAGACCTTATACGAAACATTTTAGTAGAAGATATTGAACCAAATGTAGTAACATCGATATTGAAACTTGATGAGCAGCTGCTGCCTCCTGCATATATTCAATTTGAAATTATGCTGTATCGGTATAAAAAATTATATGGGAAGAATGCTTTAACAAAGATAATCGAAAAATACGGCTTTGATGTAAAGCACAAAGACGATAACGCTGCTTATTATGTTACTGATGAGGACTTAATAAAAGCCTATGTACGAGAAAACATTACACTCAGTATCGAGGAACAGACGGAGCTGCTTGCAATAATCATATTTCAAAGGTACAAGGGTTTTGGCGTAATCGATACAATAAGAGAAATGGATATTGACGGCATAAATTTAGGTACCTCGGGAGCGCTGCTTCCACAGGTTAAACAAACCTTAGAGAGTGCTTTTCGGGTTGAGAACTCGGTATGGATATATTACAACGGTACCCAAATACATTTACGTTTTTTATCTCTTGAAACAGAAGATGAACTGCGAAGAGTTGTATTATCATTAATCAGATATGGTAGTAAAGGGAGCCTAACGCAAAATGTAGGTCGTGTTGTATCAACAGCACCCGATAAAGCCCGTATTACAGCTTTATGTCCTCCTGCTGCTGAGTGTTGGGCGGTATTTGTACGTAAATTCGGATTTTCGGGAAAAACTCCTGAAGAACTTATTATCAAGCCGTATACAGTAAACGGTGAGCTAGTAATAAAAATGCTAAAATTTCTCATGAAGGGTATGGTTACTTGTGCAGTTACGGGACCCATGGGAACAGGTAAAACAACGCTGATGACTTCTATGATTAGCTACATAGCTCCAGAATTTTCAATTAGAACATTAGAAATGGCGTTTGAATTATACCTTCGTAATCTATATCCTGGGCGGAATATTCTCGCTGTCCAAGAAACACCTCACGTTCCTGCCTCAGTGCTGCAAGACACAATAAAGAAAACCGATGCTGTTGTCTCAATTGTGGGTGAGGTAGCAACCGATGATGTAGTGGCACCAATGATACAAATAGGACAGGTGGCTTCTCGGTTTACTCTATTGTCACATCACGCTAATACCTCAAAGGATTTAGTAATGTCATTACGAAATTCTTTAGTAAATGCGAGCGGATTTTCGTCTATGGAAACTGCCGAAAGACAAGTTACTGATGTAATCAAGGTGGATATTCATTTAAACGTAACGGCAGACGGAAAACGATATGTTGAACGTGTGACCGAGATTACCGCTTTACCTCCTGGAATGCCATATCCCATACTTATACCAGGCGATACCGACTCCATGAATATGATAACAAAGGAGTATTACGAACGTATTACTGACCGCACTTCATTTAAAACAAGAGATATAATAAAATATAATCTACAAACACACACTTATGAAACTGCGGAATGGTTTAGTGACAAGCTTTCAAGCTATATGGCGGACTGCATGGAGGTAGAGCATAGAGACGAGTTTAAGGCGTTTAAATCTGAATGTTGGGGTGAAGCTGAATGATGATATACGTTTTAGTTGCTATTTTACTGCTTTGTGGTTTTTTAATGGTCTTTATAAGCCTTATGAAACCTGCGAAACGGGCTAAGCTCTCAAGGAAAGTATACTTAGCAATTTATAACTTTTACTTAGCTCGGGGACTAGTTCAAAAAATTACTTTCAAAATATCGCAGCTCTCAATATATCGCTCCGATGAGATACCAAAGATAACTATAAAGTATATGCTCAAGGCTTTAGCCTGGTCGGGAGTTTTGGTTTTCGCTGGGATATTTCTTTTCGAGGATATTATATCAAAGATATTGTGCTTTATTTTTGCTGTCGTAATGTATGGCAACGTAGTTGATAAGCAGATTGATAAGGTCTTTTTGAAGGTATTGAAAGAGACAAAGCGAATTTTATCAGCAATCGAGCAGGGTTATCTATCGACAAAGTCTATACCTGATGCCATTTCAGAAGCTGAAACAGGAGGACTTTTAAGTAAGGCACTTGATGAAATATACAGTATACTTACAGGAAGTAACGGTGAACTAAGGTTACAACAGTTCTACGCAGCCATGCCCTTTAAACCACTCCAAACACTTGCAGGAGTTTGTTATAACATAAATTTATATGGTGACTCTGATAATGGGCAAGGTATAAGCGGCTTTATACAGGCAATTACGATATTAAGAGGAGACGTTAATTCCCAAATCGAAAAATTAACGCTCCAAAAAGCAAAATTTGGTCGCATGGAATATATGCCGATTGCTTCTGTATTTTTAATTACTCCAGTCGAAAATTATTTCATCTCCGCCATTCCAGGAATTGTGCTTATTTATAACGGTTTAAGCGGTTTTATTCTCAGAGCAGTAACTATCCTTTCGGCAATTATAGGATATACGGTAATAAGCCGTATAAACAGTGCAGTAGTGGTAAAAGCTGACGACCGTAATAAAATTATAACCAAGCTGTTAAACTTCGGTATAATAAAAAGTCTAATTAAGAGCTTAATACCCAAAAAAGGAAAAACACGCAGATTTAAAGAACACCGATTAGGGCAAGCCATTTCAAAAATGCCGCTTGAGCATTATTATTTGAAAAAAGTTGCATGCTCTGTTATTGCCTTTGCATCAACTTTAATGATAATCTTTATCGCCTGTGGGGTAGGCTCTGATTATGTTAAGAATACAACCGACCAATTATCACTTGTTGCAGGAAAAGAACGTACAATCGAGCAAAAACGTGCGGTTATAATTATGGACGAAATTTACTTCGAGCTTGAGGGGAAGCTCAGCGAAAATGAACACAAGCAGTTAATTAACCGTTATCTTCCAGGGTTATCTGATATGGAAATATTTGATGAAATAAAGAGAATGCAGGACAAGTACAGCAACTGGAAGGAGTTATATTTCAAATATGTTTATGTTTGGGTTGCATTCATAATCGGAATATTAGGATACTTTATACCCGACTTCATCTTAATAGGCAGACGGAAATTCATTAAGACCGAGAAGGAAGATGATTATATGCAGCTTCAAACGCTTGTTAGTGTTTTGACCTTCACCGATATAGATAGCCTTGCGGTGCTTGGGCAAATGGTGCAGCATTCAACCGTGCATAAGGATTATTTATTACAAGCATATCACAACTTTCCGTCGGCTCCTGAACTTGCTCTTGAGCGGTTAAAATCACAGATTACGCTACAAGAGTTTAAATGGTTTATCGACAAGTTAAAACTTACAATCTCAGAGCTTCCGATGACGGAAGCTTTTTCTGATTTAATAGCAGAACGGGAAAATTTCATGCGGTTGCGGCACATTACAATGCAGGCAACACTGGCAAAAAAGCAAGTGATAGGAAAAATCTTATCAATGCTGCCACTTATATTATTTGCCGTATCAGAATTTGCTTTTCCTATTGCATATCTCGGATTTACTCAATTTTCGGGTGCAATGTCTATGTTGGGGTAAATCTTTTAAGGCAAGTCGAGAGGAGGGATTTTATATCATGAATATGAAGGGAGTGGATAGCGGTTAAATAATTATTCTTTGCAGTTATAAAAGCAATCAAATATTTTAAATAAAAAGGAGACCAATTTCATGGAAGATGGAATAATCAAAAATATACTTATAGGTATAGCACTTGCAATCGTAGCAGTAGTAATCATTATTGCTTTCTCGATATTTTCAACAGCAAAAAACACCGCCAATGACGGTGTTGTAGGTGTGCAGGATGCACTCGGTGCAATGAGCGACAGTATTTATAACGACTTTGACCAAAAGACTATTGCTGGTACACAGGTGTTGTCAGCATATAACCAAATGAACGGTAAGCCGATAGCAATAATTGTTAAGACTTGCAAGGGCAACTGGGTGAACTACAATGCTTTAGTAGCACCATTCACGACAACCACAACAAGTCAGACTGCTTCACCTTTCCAGAGCCTTGCGAAAGATGCAGCCTCTAAGCAGTATCAAAGCTCTGTTAGCTACTTTGACAAGACATCGAGCGGTGTAGAGATTAATCTTGTTCTCTCCGCCGATGCTGATGTAAGCAAACGCACAGTAATGTATAATAACGTGGTTACCGATATGACAAAATCGGGTAACTCGAATTTTATCACAAGTACAGCAAAGTTTAACGCATATTTAATTAAGGACCCTGGCGATACAGTAATCGGAATTGTATTCATTCAACAGGGTAAGCACACAGTCGGAACTTGATATAGGAAGGAGAACGGGCGGTTTTATGCCGCCCGAATTTCTATGGAAGAATTTAAAGAATTATTTATGTTTTGCGTTAGCCTTATCATGGCAGCCTTTGTAATATCGTTAATTGCTTTATTAGGTTCAACTTCAAGGCAAATGGCTGATATACGACAGTCAGAGCTTGATGCAATAGATAATGTGAAAATCGCAAGACAATATTCAGCTTACGATAACAAGTCAGTAACAGGAGCCGATGTGATAGCTTTAATGAGAGAAAATTCTTTGACGGGTGAGCTTCAAATTTATGTAAATAAGAATATAAACAATGCTTCATTAACTATGAACCAGTCGAATTACACAAGCACATCTTGGAAGCTATCATCACTACTCCAAACAATAAAGGCTGATGCAAAATACCTTGCTATATTAGTATATGGGAATGATGATGTTTCTACTGCGGCATATTCAGCAAGCTCAAGTAGTATGATAACTGGCGTAAAATTTACGCTTACTTAACGGGAGGCATTATGGAAAATACGATTAGCGAAGTGTTATTTATAACAGTTAGCCTTGTAATCACAGCGGTGCTTATTTCAATCTGCACATTGTTCACAAATGAAGCAAATCGGATAAGCATTAAAGACAACGAATTGCAAGCTATACATGATAATATGCGTGAGGAACGTGCTTGGCGAAAATACGAGGGGCAAGTAACTGGTGCGGATATTATAGATTTTATAATTCGTCACAAGGATACCTGCGATATTGTCATTTATGACACAAAACTGGCAACAAACAATAAAGTTAATACATACTTAACTTCGGGCAAACTATTACTCGGCAGCAAGGACACAAAGAATATTCCAGACAGATTTTGGGAAGCTTCATTTATTTATGATAACCTAATATCAGGAAAAGGAAATGCAATATATACAGCAACGCTTTTATATGACGGGCAGCTTGTTCCCGAATATGAAATAGGTACCCAGGTTCGTGGCGGAAAAATAACGGGAATTGAATATAAAACAACATGATAGGAGGTAGTTGTCTTTGGATAGAGGGGTTAATATAGTAATACTAATTGCGTTAACTCTTATTAGTGTTTCTATTGTAATAGGGGTTTTATTTATAGGGTTATCACAAGGAAAAGAGGTCGCAGCTCTCAGCTATCAAACGATTATGAAAACAGATGAGGTGGGAAAGCTTGAAGCGGTACAGACCTTTAACACATGGGAAAATAAAGGAATGCCGATAGCGGCTTGTTATAATCTTGTAAAAAGCACCCCCGAGCTTATAGTAAGTCTAAAATGTAATATTTGCGGCCAGACTACGACTGGCGCAAACTGCGGTGATTGCTTGCTAAACCACTTACACGGCAGAGTAAAATTAATTTTAACAGAAGAAACGAGCGGCGGAACATATACCGCTGTTTTGTCGGTAGGTTGAAAGGTGGAAAATTAAATGAAAACAGTCGTTGAGGTTTTCGACATAGCTTTATTGCTCATAGTTTTAGGACTTATGCTACCCTTTACTTTTACCTCATCAAACGAACTTGTCGATATGAAAAATTGGGGTTTTACCGAAACAGAAGATAAAACCCTGAAACGTTCCGAGGGTGATATTCTTCTCGATGTTGTCACAAATGACAACTTAACAGCGGCAGAAATTATTTTAATGACCGAGGTGGCAGATATAGGTGCTATTAAAAATAGCAATTTTACGTTACCAAACGGGCGGTTAGTTGAAATAGCCGATAATTACTATTCTACGAAAAGTAGCCACATAACGGCTGCTCAAGGCTCGCTTGATAAAGCTCGTAAATACAGCATTACTTATGATTATACAGCCGCAACCTGGCGGCTTTCTTAATACAATATGGAGGTTAGGAAAAGAGGATTACAATGTCAGATATAATTTCAAAGATAATTGGTGTTATTTTAGCTTTTGTGCTGCTTATAATTACACCGATGGTTATTTCAAGAATGGCAGAGGATATGTCCGCAAAACGGCTTATCCTAAATGAAGTGACAATGTTTATAGATAAAGTGACCGATAAGGGTAGCATATCGGGTTATGATGTCGATGATTTACTGCTTGGTATAAATTCTTATGGCGGCGCTTTTAATGCGACCGTAGCACATTATAAAAATGTTGCGGTGAAAGACGGAACAAACGGAGTTAAAAATATTTATGTAGCAGCAGATGATAATGCAAACACATTGGCTCTTGCTGGCAGCATTTCACTTGATAAAGGCGATGCTGTAAGAGTAAATGTTACAGGAATTGGTGTAACAAAGGGACAGTCACTTCTGAGAGGGTTACTTCATGTATTTGAGAAGCCTTTTGAATTTTCACTCGCTGGTACAGTAAGATAAAAAGTGGTTGACTCTACCGCTAGTTTGTGGTATAATACGAATAGCGGTAGAGTTAGTCACTGTCAAAGAAAGGAAATAAAGCAAATGAAACGAATTCAATTTTACCCAGAACAACAATTGGATAATGTCTTGGAAAATGAAGCAAAAAAATATGGCGTAAGTGTGAGTGCACTAGTAAACGCCAAATTGTGCGAGGTATATAACCTTACAGAAAAAAATCAAATTCCTTTACCACAATTAACAGCTAATGTTATTAATGAAATCGAGGCGTTCATTGATAAAAATGCTACTAATACAGGTATGGAATTTGACCTCTTAATGGCATCTGATATTTATAAAAACATAGAAATGACAGGTAATGGAAAGCCAAAAACCATTCGTGCCAACATCGGTATAAGCTTCAAGAAAAAAGTGGATAGTGGTCATTATCCAAATGTTGAAATCGCATTCAAAGAAAATGGCAAGAAAAAACTCAGTTCAAATAATGCATTGATGTACAAAATTGTATAACTTGTGGACTAATTTTATCGCTATTAAACATCTATCAAACCGATAGATGTTTTCTTATTTTATTTATAAAGGAGACCAATTATGCGTTGTTTTGCAGATAGAGGCTTTCCTGGGTGTGATGGCTGTTCAACATTAGCGGAAAAGGTTTGTGAAGTCAGAAAGTGTAGTTTTTTCAAGACTATTTTTCAATATGAACAGGATTTAAGAAAATATCCAATAAAGAAAGCCAAGTATAAGGGAGCAAATAAAAAATGAAAAATCTGTTTTCTGTTTTGCTGATATTTGTTGTTCTATATATGTTTTATATTCCGATAACATATTTGAAATATACTCGTGAGGAAGACGTTGAGTTCTCTGCCTTAGTTTTAAGCAAGGCTGTCGATTATGCAGGAGAAGCAGCAATTTCGGCTTGCATGACTCGCAGCGACCTTGAAATGCAATATACCGATGATGATTACTTGCAATTGACACCTGATAAAGCGGCAAATGCTTTCGCTTCTACCCTTTGTTTATCTTATGGCATTCCTGCTGTAAAGAGTAATATAGATGAAATCATCACGAAAATCCCCACAATGATTTTTGCTGTTAATAACGGTTATTATTTAGCGGAATGGCAAAACATAGCAGATGATGGCATGGAACTGATGTGGCAGCCAAAAAGAGCGTATATTGTTGATACAAGCCCCGACACTTCGTCATCGGGAATGGCGTACGGTGTAGAGCTTAATATGGGGGCTGTCAATATCGTAAACAAGCAGATACTCTCAATCACACATTCGACAAGTTATAACGGGTTGCCTTTTGATAAAGAGGCGATGCTTCAGTATATCAACCGCACGATTAATCGTGATGTAAATGCCGTCTTAACGAGATATGCGATTAACTGGAATAAAGATATAGTGCAGAGTTTCTATCTACCCGTTTCGGGTGGCACTACTGGTGTACGGCGAATTGAGAAGCCAGGGCTTTTGATTATAGTACAAGGGCTTAATCTTGACGGCATAGCAGCTCATAATCTATCGGTTATTAACGGTATGCAGATTACGCAAAAGCGTACCGTATTAGGTTGGACGGACGGTAACGGTAGAAAATATTATTCATATAGCGATAAGGTTGACAGCACTGCAAAGAGTTGGATTGCTGTTAATGGGGTAATGTTTGGTTCGATTGAGGAAGCGGCAGGAGACGGGTATGTGCCGTGTGTTGTTTGGTAAAACAGCTTGACTTTATCTTTAAAATTTGATATTATTATGACATCAAGAGCTATGGGGGTAATTATGACACATAATGAATATACAGATTTAGCAATTATAGGTAATGGCTTTGATTTAGCTCATGGTTATAAGACATCTTATGGAGATTTTGCTAATGCCGTAGGTGAGGAGTTCTTTGCTGACTATAAAGAGTTTTTAAATACTTATCTCGGTAATACAAATGAATGGAATTGCTTTGAAAAGCAAGTTGAAAACTTAACAAGAGCATTTTTTCAAAACATTGTTCTGGAAAATAGCGATGAATTAAATCATATAGATGAGTTAAGTCGTATAGATGAATTTAATCGGGTTTTTATGTGCATAAAAAATGAGCTTATTAAATATTTGAGCAAAGAAATTGCTATTAAGCCTTTTGATAAAATCAAAGCAATAAAAGATATTATTAACGAGAATACTGTCGGTCTTAATTTCAATTATACAGACATCGCCGAAAATTACATAAATGATATTATTTATGTGCATGGAACATTAAAAGAAAATGAAATTATTCTTGGCTTCGACCCACCGACTCCTACTTGCTTGGCTCCATACAAGAGCGAACGGTGGTTTAAATATTACTGTAGAGACAGATTGTGTTTTAAAAGATATTTAGTGCAAAATCTACACATGACATCTAGAGATACACTTTATGAACAGTTATGCGAAGATTTTGAGAGTATTCTCTCAGTTGAAAACACAGGAAGAGGGCGCATTGAAAGCGACATTACAGAACTTGAAAACGGTAATGTTATAAGTGAATATTTATCAATACGTAATATTGATATATTGACAAAAATGGGTGTTTCATTAAGCAATATTAGTAATGTGATTGTACTAGGACATAGTATTAAATCTGACGAGACATATCTTAATGAAATATTGAGTAAATGCACAAACCTTAATAAGATTGTAATTTTTCAATATGAGGGCGAAAAGACGGAGGATATTGAATTGAAAAAATTGTTTTTTAATTCATATTGTTCAAATATAGAGTTTATTAAATACTAATAGATTTCCATTGCAAGGCAGCCTAACCGCTGCCTTATTTTATTTTCAGAAAGGAACATAAGTATGAGCTGTAAGATAAAGCAAATGCCACGCAACCGACCTTGGTTGTGTGGTTTTTAATTTACACTAAAATAATATGAAAAATGAGGTGAATTACAATGGCAGGTGAAAGCGAAGTAACCGCAGTTCTTAACACGACAGAAAAAACAGTCAAAGCACTTTTAGAACTACTTAAGATGATTGGCAACCTAATCAGAAAAAAAGGTATGACAAGCGATAAATCTAATTCATCGGTAAAAGAATTAAAGCCAGGTGTCGTGTCACAAAAAAAGATGATTAAAAACGCTCGTGCGCTTAACGAAAGCGTAGTTGCACAGGACGGTATCAGCAAAAAGGATATGAATGCAATAGCTGTAAAAGCAAAGGAATACGGCATTCCAGTAGCGTTTACTGGGAAAAAAGAGGCAGACAATATGAAGGTCTCAATCAGAGCTTCTGATAAGCAGCTGCTTGACCAAATCTTCACAGATATTGTCAAAGAGAAGCTCACTACAAGACCTGATGACCTTACATCATTCAGGGTAAAGCCGTGGGAGGTAGAAGGACTTCAAGCCGAGCTTAAAAAGCATGACCTTTCGGCAAACTTTATAAAAGACAAGGACGGTAATATCCGCTGCATTTATGAAGTTTCGGATAAAAAAGCGTTCGATATTGTAAAAAACGAATTTAAGAAAATGCACGGGGACGTAAATAACAATCTTTCAATAACCGT
>JAVBPL010000148.1:0-6969 GCA_031549645.1 Ruminiclostridium sp.
GATAGCTTGCTTTAATGTAAATAATTATAACATAATGTTCAGACAATTTCAAGAGAAAAAGGTAAAAAAGAATATTTCTATTGATTTTTACCAAATTTTATGATAAAATAAGCTTTAGGCTTTATTCAAACAGAGGGGTACCCTGTTTCGAAAAAAGTCTTTATCGTCGTGCGTAATTACCGTTACTTTTTACGCTGGAATAGTATTTGAGAAAGGCAGTAAAATGATTAGGCTTGAGCATATTTGTAAATCCTTTAAAATCGCAAAGCGTAATTCAGGTCTTGGCGCAGCGGCAAAAGCACTATTTAACCGTGAATACAGCATAGTAAAGGCACTAGATGATGTATCCTTTACAATAAATGACGGTGAAATGATAGGTTACATCGGTCCTAACGGTGCAGGAAAAAGCAGTACAATAAAGATAATGAGCGGTATATTAACTCCAGACTCAGGTATCTGCGAAATAAACGGCAGAACACCATGGAAAAAACGAATTGAGCATGTCAGGGAGATAGGCGTTGTTTTTGGGCAGCGTTCACAGCTTTACTGGGATGTTCCAGTAATAGACTCGTTTGAGCTGCTCAAAAGCATTTACAAAATTCCAGATTTAGTTTATAAAGAAAATCTTGACTATCTTACCACGGCTTTAAATTTAAAGGAAATCCTACGAACACCAACTAGACAGCTTAGTTTAGGTCAACGTATGCGCTGTGAAATAACAGCTTCCCTATTGCATAACCCTAAAATACTTTTTCTTGATGAACCAACAATAGGTCTTGATGCTGTGTCAAAAATCGCAGTACGCGAATTTATCCGCAATTTGAATAAAGAAAAAAGGACAACTGTAATACTTACAACCCACGATATGCAGGATATTGAAGCTTTAACCGAACGTATTCTCTTAATAGGTAAAGGTAAAATCCTTCTTGACGGCTCGCTATCGGAGCTTAAGAAGCGAAATAGTTATAAAACCATGATTTTGGATTTTAATGGTGTGTTACCTCAATTATTAGGTGGAATGGAGTACAAAACAAAAAATAAAGGTCATGCGGAAATACTGATAAATACTGAAATATTCTCTATTAAGGAAGCAGTGGAAATACTTTCTGCTGAAGTTGACATTCTTGATATGAGCATTCAGGGTGTAAGTGCCGAGGAAATGGTAGTATCCTTGTATGAGGAATTCGCTATATGAAAACATATTATGCTATATTTAAGGTTCGCTTTATAGAAGGTTTTCAGTATCGGGCGGCAGCGTATGCCGGAGTAGCTACGCAATTTGCCTGGGGATTTATGGAAATTCTATTATACAAAGCCTTTTACACTTCAAATCCAGATGCCTTCCCAATGGATTTTAGTGCGTTTTGTTCATATATCTGGCTTCAACAGGCTACAATGGCTATATGGGCTCCTTATCGTTATTTAGGCGATATTTCAGATATGATAACAAAAGGAACCATCGCTTATGAGCTTGCACGCCCTGTAAATTTATACTTTTCATGGTTTTCGCAAAACGTTGCGAAAAGACTGTCAGATTCATTTATGCGTTTCGTTCCGATTGTGATTGTTGCATTAATTTTACCCGAACCATATAATATAAGCTTACCTGGTTCACCTTTACAGCTACTGTTATGCTTTATATCCCTATCCTTTGGATGTATTGTTATGATTAGTATGCTGATGATGATTTACATATCGCAGTTCTACACTACATCCTCTATGGGTATTCGCATATTATTCATGACTTTATCAGATTTTTTATCAGGCTCTCTGATACCCATTCCCTTTTTTCCCGCAGAGCTTCAACGGCTTGTATATTCCCTCCCCTTTGCTTCTGTTCAAAGCACACCATTTTTGATTTACACTGGCTATTTTGATATAGAGCGTGTGGTCTATTCGCTTCTTATGCAGTTAATTTGGGGAACTGTATTAATTGCTTCGGGTTATCTGCTGATGAAAAAAACCTTGAAGCGTGTTGTTGTAAATGGGGGTTAAAATGCTATATTTAAAACAATTATCGATGAGCCTGCGATGCAGAATGGAATATAAGGCTTCATTTTTTATGACTGTCATTGGACAGTTTTTACTTTCCTTCGCGGCGTTTTTTACAATATACTTTTTGTTTGAACGTTTTAATGAGGTTGACGGCTATTCATTTAATGAGGTTTTACTCTGTTTTGGCACGATAATGATTTCATTCGCACTTGCAGAATTTTTCGCACGAGGCTTTGATTTATTCCCTGACCTCGTAAGACGTGGAGAATTTGATAGGATACTGATTTATCCGAGAAGTGAAATGACGATGCTTTTTGGTTTTTTATTTGAATTTTCAAGGCTTGGCAGAGTAATTCAGGCTATAATAATTTTTGCTTATGCAATTCCGACCTGCGGGGTTATATGGACACCCGATAAAATAATTACGCTTGTATTAATGATTGTATGTGGCTTTATTGTGTTTACTTCACTATTCATTCTATACGCCGCACTTAGCATATTTATAATAGGCGGCATGGAATTTATGAATATCGTTACAGACGGCGGCAGAGAATTTGGAATGTATCCATTTTCTATATACGGTGAAGGTGTTCTGAAGTTTTTAACCTTTGTAATTCCGCTTGCTTTATTTCAGTATTACCCGTTTTTGTACCTAATCGGACGTGAAACAAATGTCATTTATATGTTGACACCGCTGATTGGCACATTGTTTATTATCCCATGCTTTATATTTTGGAAGTTCAGCGTTAAAAAGTATAAATCTACTGGTTCGTAAAATATAGGGTTGTGACGAAATGTGCAATCTCGTCACAACCCTATTCTATACTTCAATTAAATCTTTCTTTTCTTCTTCGGTTTTTGCGTTAATATCTGCGGTTATCATTCCTACGTCTATTCCCTCCGTGCTTTCGGGGATAAACATAATTTTTACCGTCTTAATTAGCAGCTTCAAGTCCATTGCGATATTATACTGCTGTATATAAATCATGTCCATTTTTAACTTATCATAAGGGGTGGTATTGTACTTTCCCATTACCTGTGCATATCCAGTTAAGCCAGCCTTAACTGCGAGCCTGTATGTAAATTCGGGCATTTGCTTTTCGTATTCCTCGGCAATTTCGGGACGCTCGGGTCTTGGACCTACCAGCGACATATCACCCTTTAATATATTGAATAGCTGAGGAAGCTCGTCAATCCTGATTTTTCTAATAATTCTCCCAATTGAGGTTATTCTATCGTCACCCTTTACGGAAAGCCTTGCTACGCCATCTTCTTCAGCATCTATTCTCATGCTGCGAAATTTATAGAGCCAAAAGACCTTGCCGTTAATTGTGAGACGTTGTTGTTTATATAGAACTGGACCTTTATCATAAGTTTTTATCATAATAGCTGTGACAGCAAATACTATAAACAAAATAATTATAGCGAGTGCAGAAAACACTATATCGATTATACGTTTGAAAATTCGATATTCCATTTTTAAGCCAAACGTTTTACAATAAAGCAACGGAGTGTCAAAGGTGTGCATATCGTCTGCACCGCGTAAAATTATGTCTGATATTTTTGGTACTATGTATGTTACAATTCTATTTTTAAAGCAGTACTTAATGATGTCATTTCTGATTTCGTTTGGAGTATCGCACACAACCACTGCCGAAAAGCGAGAGACCTTTTGAAGTATTACGCTAATATCTTCGTCTGAAGAAACAGCTTCAGAAATCATAAACTTATCATATCTGTCGGACATTTTCTCAACCAAGTGTGTTGCCGATCTGCTGCCATACACCATGAGTGTTTTTCTCGCTGGAGTTATTTTAGCAAATTGCCGACAAATGAAATTTGTCCAAAAGACTATAAAAACAACACAAACACCTAAGGATACAAATAAATAAAACGGTGTTATTATTTTACGGGCTATCATACACATAATCAAATAAGTGACTATATCAGTAAATACAACTGACAGGAACTGCGAGTAAATTAAATCACTTATCCTAAGATCGCCAATATGAAGTCCGTTAAATAGCTCTAAACACACTATAAGAAGTATTGCATATATAACGGCAAAACCAATATTACCAAGTCGGAAGAAACCGAAATCAATAGCTGTATTATAAAAGCCTTCCCAAGTAAAGCTAAACACAGCAGTATAAAGAAGTATAATTATTGCTGAATTTAGTAATACAACCACTCTGCTTTTGTTTAGATATCTCAATACATCACATCCTTTCAGGTTTTATGATGGAATGTTTTCTCTATATGACTCAAAAAATCGTGTTATTCGTTGATAACTAACAGATAAGGTAATTGTTACTTTATCAACAATTATTCCCGTTTCGTCCTCAAAAACCGTGATATTAATGCCTTGATTATTGAGTGAATATTGATTGTTTTCAATTATAATATTTGAATTTTGAATTCCGCTTTGAATATCAATATTATATCCGCAAAGTGACGTGGTGTACGAAATATCATCGTATGAGGATTTTTCATACACAAGCTTTCCTCTTTCTAGTACTGCGATTAAGCACTTGTCAACACCACTGGAAAGATCAGTCTCAAGTCCAATATAATTGAATGCATTCTGCTGTATATCTGTAAGCTCTAAACCATTACAAGGTATAGTGGTTATAATACATGAATATCTGGAATTGGTTAGCTTTATGAAAAAGTTTCGGATATCTGTTTCTGATTTTAAGCTTAAATTGTCATCTATAAATGACATATTGTTTTTTATTTTTTCAAATGAGTTAATAACATTACTGTAAGGAACCACGCTATGCATTCCTTTTGAACCTACATTCAATGAAAAAATGTGATAAATAAAGCAAAAAGTAATAAATATTATGAAAATCAAATAATATTTACCCTTTTGGGTAGGAGGCATTAACCGCTTCTTGCTTTTCATTTTTCCAAAAAGCTTAACCTTAGCAATATCTACTAATCTAACAAGCTCTTGAAAATCGCCTAAATAATAATTCGCAATTGATGGGATTAGCAAAATAGTAAATATATAGAAACAAAGCGAAAAACGTTCTATAATCATCATTTTAGTAATAAAAAGCCATATAATAAAGCTTAAAACAGAACATGAAAGTAAAAAGTACGAACCTTTATCTTCCTTACCCCATCTGTGAAAATAAGCAAAGCAGGCAATCACCGTAATTAAAAGAGGTATTATCAGATAATAAAGCTCAAACGATGTTGTATAAATAGTATCTATATATGCAGAATAATCTCTGTTTAATATAACAGACAATAAATGTAACGCTTCTTCATAAACCACATCAAATAAAATATAAAACTCAATTATCAAAATACCAAGCGAAATATATAAATATTTAGCAGGTTTTATTAATGTAAACAAATAAAACGGTATAAATAACAAAGCCGATGCATGAAAAGTCGAAGCAATGAGTGCTAGAATTATAACAAATAAATGCTTTTTATTCTTTATAAATCCATAGGATAATAAAACAATAGAAGCTGCTATTGACTGCCTGGTAAAATTCATCGATGTATAGAAAAACGTTAAGCAAATATAAATATAACATGACAGCCATATATTTTTACTGTGCCTTCTTATAACATAAGCAACTGGCATTAAAATAATGAATGAATACACAGCATTTGTAAAAGTAAAATCATCTGATATTTTACTTGTTATTTTCGTAAGTAATGCGAAGCCTATTTCAAAAGAGAGCGAAAATACACCGCTTAATGATTGCTCTTTTATTTCATTAAAAATTCTGAGATAATTAAAGTAATCGCTACCAGTGGCATATCTAAAGGCACTTAAAAAAAACAAACACGCGAAAACTATCGCTACATAGATAGTTTTATTTTTAGAAGAGGGGTTTTTTATGCATAATGGATATGCTAAACCTAATATTAAAAATAATATTAGAAAGTAAAACAGCATATTATCATGAACCCCTCTCCGAATTGTTAAGTAAGCTTTACTTTATAAGTTCTCCCTCTATTTCGCCAAAGGCACATACAGCATTTGCTTCGTCTGTGTCAATATGCATTGCTTCTGCAAAGGTTTCGTTAACTCTGCATACAACATCTTCAAGAATTGCACTTCTGCCAGTTCCGCTAATTTTCACCTTGATAATATCCTGATTTTTAAAGCCGTTTTTCTCTGCAAAAGCAGGTGTCATGTGAACATGACGTTTTGCAACAATCACACCCTCTGTAATTTCGAGTGTTCCTTTAGGTCCAACAATTTTGCACCCTGGTGTACCTGCAATGTCACCCGACTCTCTAATTACAGGTGCAATACCCAAAGTTCTTGCATCTGTCGCTGAAATTTCAACCTGTGTTGCTTTTCTGCACGGACCAAGAATGGATACATTCTTAAGTTCCTTTTTAGGGCCTACTATGTCTACCCTCTCCTCGGTTGCAAACTCTGTGGGCTGTGAAAGTCTTTTTTTCTCGTGTAAGACTGCGCCATCTCCGAATAAAATTTCCACCGCTTCCTGTGTTACATGCACGTGACGTGCTGATGTCTCGACTATAACTTTAGCCATTTTATTATCCTCCATATTTATGTATTCAAACAGCAGTATTAATTATACACCCTTTTTTGATAAAATACAAGCTTTTTTAACAAATAATGGTATGTTAAATAATTCAATCAACTCATTATAGAATTAATTATAATTCCTAGCACCATGATTATTGCCAGTAATAATGCTCCTATTCTTAACCAAATTGCAAGCTTGTCTCTATTTTTCTTTTTCATGTTTTTATTTTTCCTTTTTTGTATTTTATTTATACTTATATTAACATATTTTGGAAAATAAATCTATACTTTATATTAAAAAATGGAGAGTAAACCCTCCATTTTTTAGTTAATCATGAGTTATCGCTGATAATGCGCTTATTTTAGTGCTTCTGTAAGCTGGATAAACACCTGCGATTACACCAACAAGCGTTGAAAAAGCCAGTGAAGCAAGGATTAACCATAAC
>JAVBPL010000111.1:0-5578 GCA_031549645.1 Ruminiclostridium sp.
GGTGCTGCTTTTTTTGCAATGAATAAAGCTGGTCTGGAAGTATGTTGCAAACCGTGAAGATATTTTCAGGTGCACCCTTGATGCAAAGGAGTCTGCTGCCGTTAATTCTCCAAAGATTGCCGCCAAGGTTAAATTCTTCTGAAAAGGGGAAGGATTTAATCAGCTCGTTCTGCTGTAACTCCTTGACATTAATATGCTTAAAAGCCGCATTTATTATAATCGCCTGGTCAAAAACCGAGGGCTCGTTCTTGTCGCAGGACAAAATCGAGATATTTGTCAGCATTTCAGGATTTTTAGTAAATTCCTCGGCGACTTCTATATTGTCTTTTGTGATGATGCCTGTTTTTTCAACTATAACCGAGGTGATAGAGCCAAGCTTTTCGATTGCGGAAAGTCCTTTAGCTATACTGCCTGTTTTCGCAAGCTTAAGTGCTGTCAGGGTGTAGAAAAGCCGCACCATAGAAGCCGTTTCCGCAGGTATAAAGCATAGCGAAAAGGCAATCGCAGGAATTAGGGTATCAACCACAAGCTGTAAAGCATCATCGGTGTCTCCCCTAAGGAATAAAATCAGCGCAACACCTATGAAAAGGACAAATCCTATTATGGAAAGAACAGGGATTATTTTGTTTATCGTATTTTCAAAAGCTGTCGTATATGTATCAATTGGCTGAACCTCACCAAAGCACTTAAATTTTTTAGTATCCATGCCAGTTGCGATTACACGGGCGGCAAGATGACCTGAAAGAATACGGGTGCCTTTATATACGCAGCTTTGCTTGATTTCGTTCTTGCTGTCAGCACCCACTATTTTAGTGGCAGGTTCTTTATCACCAGTAAAAAGGCGTTCGTCGCAGGTAATTCCACTCTCTGACAGTATATGAGCATCGGCGGGGACGTTTTCGCCAGCCTGAAGCACGATTATATCGTCGGGAACAATCCGTTCCATCGGGAGCAGGGTGATTTCGCCGTCCCTTATGACACGGAAGCGTATGTTAGTAGAGCGGTTTAGTTTTGAGATAGCTTCATCGCATTTACGCCCCTTTATAATTTCGGTGATACAATAAATAATCACCAAAAATAGGCAGACTGAGCCAAAAACAATCTCTCCGCCCATAAAATAAACCACTGAGGATGCCAGCATAAGCACAAACCTAAGCGATAGAAACACACTCGAAAGCCTAAACATTTTCTGTACATCTTCAGTCTTGGAATCGAGGTTATAGCCGTAAAGCTTTAAATTTTCGTCAGCGTTTTGGGTTGAAAGCCCTTGATAGCTTTCAGTATAATCATAAAATTCATTCATTTAAAATAATCCTTAATTTTCCATGTACCGCTGCTTATGGAAGTTAATATCATTGTAATTTTCTTCCTATATATTATGACATAAAATTCACAAAAAATCAACCCTTAAAAACCGTATATAGATGTTGCATAAAAAACAGCAGGAATTTCGACACTTTTACGCTAAAATAACAGTATAATAAAAAAGTTAAATAAAAACTTGCATTATTTTTCAAAATGAGGTACAATTGAATTAGAATTTTAAATACGGAGGGGCTAAATCATGTGCCATTCATTTCGAAAAAGCACTATATCTAGATTTTCATCGCTTTATGCCCCCGTATACGTAAAAGCCGAAAAGTAGAATTCGCTGTGTAACCCTAAACACAGCGTTTTGTTTTTGGAGGATTTTAATTAAAGATATAGAAGGAAGGAATGGTTATAAGTATGAAAAAGGTCGCGGTAATTATGGGCAGTGACAGTGATTTGCCTGTTGTAGAAAAAGCGGTGGACGTTTTGAAATCCTTTGGGATAGAAACCACAGTGAGAGTTTTGTCAGCACACCGTTCTCACGCAGAGGTTGCCGAATTTTCGAAAAATGCTATCGATAACGGCTACGGAGCAATAATAGCGGCAGCTGGAATGGCAGCGCATCTTGCAGGTGCAGTTGCGGCGAATACGGTTTTGCCTGTTATAGCGATACCGGTAAAAAGCAAGGCTCTTGACGGAATTGATGCACTTCTTTCTTCTGTGATGATGCCTCCAGGGGTCCCCGTTGCCACCGTGGCGATTGACGGAGCCGCAAATGCTGGTTATCTTGCGGCACAGATTATCGGGGTTTATGACGAGGGTGTTCGCAATAAGCTAATAGAGCATAAAGAACAGATGCATAAAAAAAATCTTGAGGCAGATAAGAAAACGCAGGAAAAATTCTTATAATAACGAAGGGGGATAGAAAGATATATGTTTAACAGTATACATGAAGAATGCGGAGTATTTGGAATATATAGACATAAAGCGGCAAACGTTGCGTTATCCACCTATTTTGGTTTATACGCTTTGCAGCACAGAGGGCAGGAAAGCTGCGGAATAGTTGTAAACGACCACGGCGTTTTTAATTATAAAAAAGGCTTTGGACTTGTGAACGAGGTGTTTGACTCCGATGTGCTGGAAAAACTCGGTGAGGGTAGAATGGCTCTCGGGCACGTTCGTTACTCCACGAAGGAAACCTTATCCTCACATAATACTCAACCCTTAGTGGTGCGTCATATTAAAGGACCTATGGCAATAGCTCATAACGGAAATATTATTAACGCTATGAAGCTTAGAGAGGAATACGAGCTTAACGGCGGTATTTTTCATTCGACCAACGATACCGAGGTAATAAGCTATGCTATTACCGAACAGAGACTGGTTTGCGGTTCGATACAGCAGGCGCTTGAAAAAGCTATGTACAAGCTTCAGGGTGCATATTCTGTTGTGGTTATGTCGGCGAAAAAGCTTATTGCTGCCCGTGACCCCAACGGCTTCCGTCCTTTATGCATTGGCTCTCTCCCGAACGATGAGGGATATGTTGTGGCAAGCGAAAGCTGTGCTCTGGAGGCTGTTAATGCGACCTTTATCCGCGATATTTTGCCTGGCGAAATCGTTGTGATAGATAAGAACGGAATTGACAGCATTACTACTCACTGCGGTGGTAAAAGTCATATATGTGTATTCGAATATGTGTATTTTGCCCGTCCCGACAGCGTTATTGAAAGCAGCTCGGTACAGGAAGCGAGAATAAATGCAGGAAAATTCCTCGCCATGGAGCACCCGGTTGAAGCTGATGTTGTAGTCGGGGTTCCCGACAGCGGACTTGATGCCGCAATCGGATATTCGAGACAGTCTGGCATACCTTATGGTATCGGATTAATAAAAAATCGCTACATCGGACGAACCTTCATTCAGCCAACTCAAGCGATGCGCGAAAATTCAGTAAGAATTAAGCTTAACCCCGTAAACTCAGTTATTAAGGGTAAGCGTGTAGTCATAATTGACGACAGCATAGTAAGAGGTACCACGACTAAAATACTGGTGTCGCTCCTCAGAGAGGCTGGCGCTAAAGAGGTTCACATGAGAATTTCGTCGCCGCCGTTCCTCAACCCTTGTTATTTCGGCACTGACATCGACAGCAGAGATAAACTGATTGCCTGCCGTTTGACACATGATGAAATCAGGCAGTCGATTGGCGCTGATAGCTTAGGATACCTAAGCATTGAGCACGTTGGACAGCTTGCTCCTGATGCAAAATGCGGATTTTGTACTGGCTGCTTCACGGGTGAATATCCTGTTGAGGTACCCGATGAGATGCCGAAGGATAAGTTTGATATGAAGCTTTCACAATAAAAAGGAGTTAAATAAAATGAACAATAGTTTTTCTGAAAGTTATAAGGCTGCAGGAGTTGATATTACCGCAGGATATGAGTCCGTAAAGCTTATGAAAAAGGACGTAGAAAGAACCTTTACTAAAGGAGTATTGCAAGGTCTTGGCGGCTTTGGTGGTTTGTTTCAGCTCGATTTAACAGGAATTTCGGAGCCTGTACTGGTTTCGGGTACGGACGGTGTCGGCACCAAGCTTAAGCTTGCATTTTTAATGGATAAGCACGACACAATCGGCATAGATGCGGTTGCGATGTGCGTAAATGATATTATTTGCTGCGGAGGAAAGCCGCTTATTTTCCTTGATTACATCGCTTGCGGTAAGAATGTACCTGAGAAAATCGCCGCTATAGTTAAAGGTGTAGCGGAGGGCTGTATCAAGGCAGGCTGCGCTTTAGTTGGCGGCGAGACTGCTGAAATGCCCGATTTCTACGGCGAGGACGAATACGATATAGCAGGCTACAGCACAGGTGTTGTAGATAAAAAGAAGATAATCGACAATACTCTTGTAAAAGAGGGTGACGTGGTTATAGGTCTTGCCTCAAGCGGAGTGCATAGCAACGGTTTTTCTCTCGTGAGAAAGGTGTTCAATATAACAAATAAAGAGGTGCTTGCAAGGAAGGTTCCCTTTGACGATAAAACACTGGGCGAGGTGCTTTTAACCCCGACCGAAATTTATGTAAAGCCTATGCTTAAGCTTATGGACGGCGTTACGGTCAAGGCTGTTTCGCATATCACAGGCGGCGGTTTTTACGAGAATATTCAGCGCTCACTGCCTGACGGCGTAACTGCCAAGATAAACAAAAGCACCTATGATGTACCCCCGATTTTCAAATATTTACAAGAAACAGGGAATATCTCCGAGCGCGATATGTATAATACCTTTAATATGGGTATTGGCATGGTTGCGGTTGTGAGCAAGGACGACGCAGATAAGGCAGTAGCAATCCTCGAAGCAGAGGGTGTTAAGGCGTACTGTATAGGCGAAGTAATAGCAGGCGACGACGGAGTGGTGCTGCTGTAATGAAAAATATAGTGGTGCTGGTTTCGGGCGGCGGCACGAATTTACAGGTGCTGATTGACTGGGAAAAAGAGGGTAAAAACCCAAACGGTAAAATAACAGCCGTAATCTCCTCAAAATCCGATGCTTATGCCTTAGAGAGAGCCAAAGATAACGGCATAAAGACCATAGTGGCTAACCGTAAGGATTACGCTAATGTGGAGGAATACAGTGCGGTTATTTTAAAGCATTTGCGAGAGGAAAAAGCTGATTTAGTGGTATATGCGGGCTTTATGACCATTGTTGACGATACTATCTGTAAAGCGTATCCAAATCAAATGCTAAACGTCCACCCCGCACTTATCCCGAGCTTTTGCGGAAAGGGTTTCTACGGACTTCATGTACATAATGCCGTGCTTGAGCGTGGTGTGAAGCTTACGGGGGCAACAGTGCATTTTGTAAACGAAATATGTGACGGCGGACCGATTATTATGCAAAAGGCTGTCGAGGTTAGACACGATGACACCGCAGAGGTGCTGCAAAAGCGTGTTATGATTGAAGCAGAGCAGGTTATTCTGCCTGAAGCTGTAAGATTATTCTGCGATGATAAAATCGTGGTTAAAGACGGAAAAGTAAGTATAAATTGAAAAAGGGAAAGGTGATTATAATGAAAATGTTAAATCTGGATGAAGAATTAAGGCAGAACGCTTATCCTGGCAGAGGAATTGTAATCGGAAAGTCGGAGTGCGGTAAAAAGGCTGTAATCGCCTACTTTATCATGGGTAGAAGCGAAAATTCAAGAAACCGTATTTTCGCTAGAATTAATGACGGAATTAAGACCGAAGCCTTTGACCCGTCGAAGATGCAAGACCCCTC
>JAVBPL010000060.1:0-3137 GCA_031549645.1 Ruminiclostridium sp.
CTGTTTCAATGCTTCGTATGTTGCTTTCGCTTATGGCTACGTTTACATACCATTTGTTGTCAGCTTGCTTCATAATATAACCTGAGCCCTTGACAGTCTCCTGATAAGGGCTTTTTTCTATGCTTAAGGTGGACACCATCGGAAGAAAGCTTTCCACAGCAGCAGGCACCTCCGTAACGACATAGATACCGCTCCCGATAAATAATAGCAAACACAGCCACTTGATTAAGCCTCTCTTTTTCATGTTAAAATTACCATTCCTTTCTTTCTCATTATGCTTGACTTATTTTGGCACGAAATTACCAAAATATTATCGGGATAAAAAAAATATTTTAGGCTATAATATGAGAAACATAGAAATATATCAAGACAGAGGGGGAAGGGCATGAATTTTATTTTATGCAGTGAAAAATGCCGTCATCAGGAGGACGGCTACTGTTGTCTCTCGGGGGGGGCAAGGGTTACAAATTCTACAGCGAAAAACTGCTGTTATTTTGAAGAAAACAAGGGCGCGAATACATTTGAGGGAGGGACTGCCGATGATACAAATAGTGGAAATCAGTAAAAAGTTCAGCATGGGTGAGAACACCGTTAATGCCCTCGATAATGTCAGCTTTGGCATCGACAAAGGAGAATTTGTCTCAATAATAGGCGCATCTGGCTCAGGTAAAACTACGCTTATGAATATTATGGGCTGCCTTGACACCGCAAGTGAGGGTGAATATTATCTCGACGGCGATAATATCTCGTCACTTTCAGCGGGAAATCTTGCTTATATCAGAAACGTAAAAATCGGCTTTATTTTTCAAGGCTTTAATCTTATTCCAACATTAACTGCAAGGGAAAATGTTGAGCTGCCCCTTATTTACCGCAAGACCTCACGCCGTATCAGAGAGGGGCTGGTTGACGAGGCTCTCGAAATGGTCGGATTATCGGCTCGTGCCAGCCATAAGCCCTTTCAGCTTTCAGGGGGGCAGCAGCAGCGTGTGGCAATCGCCAGAGCTATTGCAGCAAAGCCGCCTGTAATCCTCGCCGATGAGCCTTGCGGCAATCTTGACAGCAAGGCAGGGAGCGATGTGATGAATATTCTTCATGAGCTGAATAGACTTGGGAGAACGGTTATATTAATTACGCACGATAACGGAGCTGCTAGAACCGCCGAAAGAATAATTCGTATCCATGACGGTAAAATTGTGGTTTGACTTGATTTTCTAAGCATTTTTTGGTATAATCGTGGTAACGGAGCGAGGAGGGAATTTGCCATGATTGTTTTAAAAGATAACCGACATAAAATGGAGACGTCAGCAGATAGAAATGTGATTAGTCTCCTCGAAACAGTTGATATATTTACGGGAGAAAGAACCCTGCTTCGTGAGTTTGACGAGCTTATCGAGGCTCCGCAGTTCATGCCTGACGGTGATGGACTGGTTTATAACAGCATGGGCTTAATCTACCGTTATGATTTTGATAATAAAAAAAGTTATCCGATAAATTCGTATTACTGCGACCACTGTAACAACGACCATGTGCTATCCTCTGATGGGAGCCTGGTTGCGGTCAGCCACCATACTTATGAGGACGGGCTTTCCCGTATTTATTCTCTTGATATTACGGGCAGCGATGAACCCAAGCTTATAACGCCAATTGCACCGAGCTACCTTCACGGCTGGTCTTCTGATGGTGAGCTGCTTGCGTACTGCGCCGAAAGATGCGGCGATTATGACATTTACACTATTTCGGCTAAGGGTGGTGTCGAGACTAGGTTAACGTATGGCATGGGCTTAAACGATGGACCTGAATTTTCACCCGATGGTAAATATATATATTTTAACTCTGTACGTTCAGGATTAATGCAGCTTTACCGCATGGATACCGACGGGCAAAATCAAACGAGAATTTCCGAGGAGGAAAGCAATAACTGGTTTCCGCATATTTCACCCGATAATAAATACATCGCTTATCTCGCTTATAAAAAAGATGATGTAAACCCTTCCGAGCACCCCGCAAATAAAGATGTCGAAATAAGGATAATGGAACGGGAAGGTGAAAGTAAAGTGCTAGTTTCGCTTTACGGCGGGCAAGGCACCATAAACGTTAATTCATGGTCACCCGACAGCACTAAACTCGCTTTTGTGAGTTACAGACCGAAAACATAGACTTAATACTATGATGAATGTAACTAAATTGTGTATTATTAATCAAAAATATTGACAAATGGTTTGAAAAATATTATAATTATGCCAAACGAAATGTTAAAAAGGAAGAGGTTAATAAAATGAGGTTTAGTACAATCAAACGAAAATTTACTACCATGTCACGCGTGCGAAAAATCATATATACTTTTGTCCTTGCCATTATATTTGTTACTGCGTTATCTCTTACGATATTTGCGGAAGGCGCGGTGGAAGAAGCAGTAGGATACCAAAGCAATTTTTACGCTACTTTTTTTGCACTTGTGCCACCTGTTATAGCCATAGTACTGGCACTTATTTCCAAAGAAGTGTATAGCTCGCTGTTTGTTGGTATAATATTTGGAGCGCTGCTTTATGCAAATTTCAATGTAGTTACTGCAACCACCTCAATTATTGAGGTAATTACGGAGAAGGTCAGTGACGGCTGGAATGTCGGTATATTGATATTCCTAGTTGCACTTGGAATAATGGTGTCGCTTATAAATCTTTCAGGCGGCTCGGCGGCTTACGGGGCATGGGCGAATAAGCGTATAAAAACCAAACGAGGTGCCTTGCTGTCTACCTTTGCACTTGGTATACTTATTTTCGTAGACGATTATTTTAATTGCCTTACAGTCGGAAGTGTAATGGCACCCGTGACTGATAAACATAAAATATCTCGCGCAAAGCTCTCTTACATAATTGATGCGACCGCAGCTCCTATATGTATCATCGCGCCTATATCGAGCTGGGCAGCCGCAGTTACTTCTTCGGCGGTTGGCGATGTTGACGGATTTTCGTTATTTCTTCAGTCAATTCCTTACAACTTTTACGCCATACTCACTATTTGTATGATAGTAATTATTACAGCAATAAATTTGGATTTTGGTCCTATGAAAAAATATGAAAAGCTTGCTGAAAACGGAGATTTATTTGGAGAAACAAAGAATGAATATGTTTCCCAGT
>JAVBPL010000145.1:0-6942 GCA_031549645.1 Ruminiclostridium sp.
CTCTACCATTACTGCTACCAACATGATGAATGACATCAACCGCAGAGGTAAGAAACGGAGAGAAACCATTGATGCCTTTGCGGCTGCGGTTATTCTTGAAAGCTATCTTGCGTATCGCAGAAATCATAAGGAGTAAGAGGAAGGATATTATAATATGAAATACTTTAAAAAAATAATCGTCGAAAGGATTTATTTATCGCCAATGTGCATAGACGACCTTGAGCTGTTTGTAAAATGGATGAACGATAGCTCGGTAACTGATGGGCTCGGCGACTCTGGTATGCAGTACAATATGTTGTCAGAAAAGGAATGGGTTGAGGATAATCTTAAAAATGGCAAACATCAGTACTCGATAATTTTACTCGAAAACGATGAGCTAATTGGGAATATCGGAATAGACGATTTAGATGAAAAGAATAAAAGATGCACATTAGGACTATTTATCGGTGAAGATAAAAATAGAAACAAAGGTTATGGTACTGAGGCGTTAAAATTATTGATAGGTTATGCTTTTGATGTGCTTAACTTTAATAATGTTATGTTAAATGTATTTTCCTTTAATGAAAGAGCCATTGCGGCTTATAAAAAAGTCGGTTTCAAGGAGTTTGGCAGAAGACGACAGGCATATTATTTGAAAAATAAATATCACGATGTTGTTTATATGGACATAATTCGGGAAGATTGGTACAAATAAACATTATTTATAAAAATGCGACATACCATATTATAAAAGGGGTGAGTAATATGATATGTCGTTTTGATGATTTAAGATGTAAGGAAATTATAAATATAAAAACAGGGTGCAAGCTAGGCTTTCCCGATGATTTGGAGTTTGAAACCTGTACCGCAAAAATATGTAAGCTTATAGTTTACGGGAAAGCAAAATGCTTTGGACTTCTCGGTCGTGAGGAGGATTTTATTATCCCGTGGAGCGAGATTGAGGTTATAGGCGAGGACACGATTTTAGTGACCTGTGATATTCCAGTAAGACCGCGAAAAAGATTTTTTGAAAATATTTTGAAATAATTGGCAAAAACTATTGAAATATGCGATTTATTATGGTATAATATTTCAGCAAATCATTTTTTGCTAGTCCACACGCAGTATAACAATTTGACGGTGCCGTATCTAATACGGTTTGAATTGCATTTTACTTGCGGAGGGTTACCGATTTAATAATCGGCACAAATTAAAACCAAAAACAAGGAGGAACTACAATGGCAGTAGTATCAATGAAACAGCTTCTTGAAGCTGGTGTTCACTTCGGACATCAGACCAGACGCTGGAACCCAAAAATGGCACCTTACATCTTCACAGAGAGAAACGGTATTTATATTATCGACCTCCAGAAGACAGTAAAGAAGCTTGACGAGGCTTACAATTTCGTAAACAAGGTTTCCGAGGACGGCGGAGAAATTCTCTTCGTAGGAACTAAGAAGCAGGCGGCTGACTCCGTTAAGGAAGAGGCTGAACGTGCAGGTGCTCATTTTGTAAATGCAAGATGGCTCGGCGGTATGATGACTAACTTCAAGACAATTCAGAGAAGAATTACACGTCTTGAGCAGCTACACAAGATGGAATCAGACGGTACTTTTGATTTACTTCCCAAAAAAGAAGTTATCAAGCTGAACCTCGAAATCGAAAAGCTTGAAAAATTCCTCGGTGGAATTAAGAATATGAAGAAGCTCCCTGGTGCTTTGTTCATAGTTGACCCCAGAAAAGAAAAGATTGCAGTTGCTGAAGCAAAGAAGCTTGGTATTCCTGTTGTGGCAATTGTTGATACAAACTGCGACCCTGACGAAATTGATTATGTTATCCCTGGAAACGACGATGCAATCCGTGCAGTTAAGCTTATTGCAGGTGCAATGGCTGATGCTATAATTGCAGCACGTCAAGGTGAAACACCAAGTGAAGAAGCAGAAGTCGCAGAAGCTTCAGAAGAAGCATCGGAATAATTATTATAACAGTTAAGGAGAATGATAAATGGCTATTTCAGCACAGGACGTAAAGCAGCTTAAGGAAATGACAAACTGCGGTATGATGGACTGCAAGCGCGCTCTTGAAGAAACCGGCGGAAACATGGACGAAGCGATTAAGTATTTACGCGAAAAGGGTCTTGCAAAGGCTACAAAGAAGGCAGGAAGAATAGCTGCCGAGGGTTTAGTATATACAAAGATTGATGAAGCTCGTAAGCTTGGCGTGGTTCTCGAAATCAACAGCGAAACAGACTTTGCGGCTAAATCTGAGAGATTTATTGAATTTGTTGAGCTTGTGGCGAACACAATTCTTGATAATGATATCGAAGATGTTGAAACTTTAAAGGAAACAGTGGCTTCGGGTACAAACGAGAAGATTGCTGATATTTTAATTGAAAGAATTGCAACAATAAGCGAAAACATTCAAATCAGACGCTTTAAGAAATTAAGCGGCGACCTATATTCATATGTACACGATGGCGGCGGAAGCCTTATCGGTTCAATTATTAAGCTTGAATCCGATGATAACAACGATGCAGCAGTAAAAGCGTGCGCTAAGGATTTACTTCTTCAGATTACAGCAAGCGCACCTCAGTTCGTTAACAGAAGCGATGTTCCTGCCTCTGTTTTAGAGAATGAGCAGGCTATACAGCTTGAAATCGTTAAGAAGGAAAATGAAGCAAAGCCGAAGCCCCAGAACGTTATGGAGAAAATCGTTGAAGGCCGTATGAGAAAGTTTGCAGAGGAAATCTGCTTAATGGACCAGCCTTACGTTAAGGACCCCGACATGACTGTTGCAAAATACATTGACAGCCTTAAGAAAAACATCAAGGTTGTTGAATTTGTACGTTATGAAAAGGGCGAGGGAATTCAGAAAAAGGAAGATAACTTCGCAGATGAAGTTGCTTCAATGATGAGCTAATTAGTTAAAAATTTAACCCGTTTTCGAAAATGATTTCGAAAACGGGTTTTTTACACCGATATGTTTTAGTTATTAATTTGAAGCAAATCAAAGCTTTGCTTCAAGCCCGTCGTTTTTGTGCTTTAAAAACGCACTCGGCACAAAGCTTCCTCATAAGGAATGGTCATAATTATACAATTATTGCTGTATATTTTAGTAGAAATATGCAAAAAGAATGTTAATATTTTAATTATCGTTAAAACCATTGACTTATTACCTATATTAATGTAGAATTAAGAATGTAATTGCTTACATTTATTTAAAGAGGTGAATAATATGATAGTTAATTCCGTGAGACTTCCTCATTTCAACGATGCAGCAGAAAGCAAAACTGTTAAGCTGGATACACCGTCCAAGGTCATAATCAGCCTGTCTCAAAATATAGGCGCACCATGTGAACCTGTAGTGCAAATCGGTGATATAGTAAAGACAGGACAGCTTATCGGTGATAGTGATGCGTTTGTTTCAGCACCCGTACATTCGAGTATAACTGGAAAAGTAGCTTCGGAAGTAACTCTTACTAACATAAACGGAAAACTTAATAGAGCACTTGTTATCGAGGCAGCCGACAGACAGGAAATGTACGAGGGGATAACCCCTCCGATAATAAAAAGCCGTGAGGATTTTATCAGAGCTGTGCGTGACAGTGGCTCGGTAGGTCTTGGAGGTGCAGGGTTTCCCACACACGTCAAGCTTTCGTATGACAGAAATAAGATAAGCATTGATACGCTGGTGATAAACGGTGCGGAGTGTGAACCGTACATAAGCTCGGATTATCGTGAATTTATCGAAAATTCTGATAGCATAATCAAGGGCATTAAGCTGATAATGAAATATTTCGAAATTGAAAGAACTATTATTGGAATTGAAAAGGATAAGCCGACGGCGATATCCGAAATGTCGAAGATACTCGCAAAGGAAACTGGTATAACCGTAAAAGCACTTAAAAGCAAATATCCGCAGGGAGCTGAAAAGGTTTTAATTCATACCCTGACAGGACGAACTGTTAAGGAGGGCGAGCTGCCAATGTCAGTCGGCTGTCTTGTGATGAATTCCTCGACAGTATCGTTCCTCGCTAATTATGTTGCTACGGGTATTCCTTTAATTCGCCGCCGTATAACAATAGACGGAAATATAGTAAATAAGCCGCTTAATATTTATGTGCCTTTAGGCACCACGCTTTCTGATATAATGAAATATGCTAATTTGCGTCATCAGCCAGACAGAGTGCTTTTCGGCGGTCCTATGATGGGAAACACAGTGTATGATTTAGATACCCCGATAGCTAAAACCACGGGTTCGGTGCTGTTTTTCAACAATTCGCCGTCTTTTAAAGCATCAGCCTGCATACGCTGCGGAAGATGTATAAATGTATGCTCCATGAACCTGGCGCCTGTAATGCTTGAAAGAGCATACGATGCAAGAGACAGCGCGGAGCTTAAGAAGCTTCATATAAACACCTGCCTTGACTGCGGTGCCTGCACATATATATGCCCTGCAAAACGAAATATTGCCGAAAAAAATCAGATGGCGAAAGTATTTCTAAGGAACAATCCTTGATAAAAAATGGAGCTAAGCGTGAAAAGTATAAAAAAGCTTGCTTTTTTATACTTTTCACGCCCGCAAATGTCACTCTCAAACAAGTATACTCTTGTGACATTTGCTCAAGAGGAATGGAGATAAGAATAAATGAGCAATTTAATAGTTGAACCGTCACCGCACATAAAAAGCGGTAATACAACGCAGAAAATAATGCTTCATGTAATAATAGCACTTATGCCTGCGCTAATTGCTTCGGTATATATATTTGGAATAAATTCGCTGATTTTAACTGTTATCAGTGTCACTTCCTGCGTGGTTTTTGAATATATATTCAGAGTAATTGTTAAGAAGGAGCAGACTGTTTCGGATTTATCTGCAGTTGTTACGGGTATTCTGATAGCCTTTAATGTGCCTGCGACGTTACCTTATTATATGCCTATTATCGGTGCTTTTGTTGCTATTGTAATTGTGAAGCAGATGTTCGGCGGTATCGGGCAGAACTTCGCAAACCCCGCAATTGTGGCTCGTATAGTGCTGGCATTGTCGTTCACTTCGAGAATGTCGGACTTTGTAAAACCTTTCTATTATAAGCTCGGTGAGCTTGATGCAGTGTCAACCGTTACACCATTGGCACTAGGTGAGGGCAGTGCGGAGCTTCCATCGTACATGGATATGTTTATGGGGCTTCATGGCGGAACTATCGGTGAAACCTGTTCTGCTGCGCTCCTAATCGGATTGCTATACCTGCTTATTTTAAGAATTATAAACCCTGTAACACCATTTATTTTTGTGGGAACTGTGGCTGTTACGACGCTTCTTACAGGCGGCGATGTTACTTACCAGGTGCTTTCTGGAGGTTTACTCCTCGGTGCTATTTTTATGGCTACTGATTATGCGACAACACCTTTAACCACAAAGGGTAAAATTATTTTCGGTATAGGCTGCGGACTTATAACAGTTGTTATCAGAAGCTTCAGCAGTATGGCGGAAGGCGTTTCGTTTGCTATACTACTAATGAATATCCTTACTCCTTATATTGACAAGCTTACGGCACCACGAGCCTTCGGTTACAAGAAGGAGGCAAAGAAAAATGAATAATATTAAGCCTACATTAATTTTGACATTAATCACGACCTTAATTGCTGCCCTACTTATTGTAACCAGTAATTTCGTGAAAATTGACGACAGTGTACTCAGCAGCATTTTAAAAGAAAAGTGCGTTATGCTTTCGGGTGAGGGTGAGTATAAAATCGTCGCAGATTGGCTTGAAGCTGGATATGCGGTAGAAAAGCCAAAGGCTGTGCAGAAGCTAATATTAAAGGACGACGGCACAGTGCTTCTTCAGGTAGTTGCCGATGGCTACGCGAAGGAAGGTCTTAACTTACTTGTTTTGATGAATAAGGACGGCTCGGTGGAAAATTTCCTAATCGCCGAAATGGGAGAAACTCCTGGTCTCGGTACTAAGGTAAACAATCCGTCATATCTTGAAAATTTCATGGGTAAAAATAGCCCTGTAACAATAGTAAAAGGCGCGCCAAAAAATGACAGCGAAATTGCCGCCATAACAGGTGCAACATATTCATCAAAGGGCGTAGCAAAAGCGATTAACACTGCAATAGAAGTATATAAGGAAATGGGGGTTAAATAATGAACAGCTTTAAAACCTTTTCAAAAGGTCTCATTAAGGAAAACCCAGTTTTCGTAATGCTATTAGGTATGTGCCCCTCGCTTGCTATTACGACAATGGCAGAAAACGGTCTCGGAATGGGGCTTGCTACTACATTTGTACTTATTTGCTCGAATATCGTTATCTCGCTTTTAAAGAACATTATACCCAAAGAAGTTCGCCTGCCTAGCTATATCGTTATAATTGCGGGCTTTGTAACCTTTGTAAAAATTATTCTTGAGGCGTTTATACCGTTGCTTTACAGCTCGCTGGGTCTGTTTTTAAGCCTAATTACCGTTAACTGCATTATACTAGGCAGAGCGGAGGTTTTCGCAAATAAAAATAAGGTAATTCCCTCAGCTTTAGACGGACTAGGCATGGGACTTGGATTTACACTGGCTCTGCTTATAGTCGGCTCAATTCGTGAGATTTTAGGCTCGGGCTCATGGTTTGGCATAGCTCTTTTACCCGAGGCTATTGAGCCTATGACTATATTTATTTTACCTGCGGGTGGTTTCTTTACACTAGGAATAGTAATCGCTGTCGTTGGTAAGCTTTCAAATCGTCCCGTTAAGGAAATCGGCTGTGACCATTGTCCCAGTAAGTCAATCTGCGCTGGTGCGAGCTGTGAGGCAGGGAAGGACGGTGAGACTAAGTAATGGATATCGCTAGAAGTTTACTTATTATTATAATAACCTCTGTACTAAACGAGAACTTCGTGCTTTCAAAATACTTAGGCATTTGCCCGTTCATAGGTGTCAATAAAAAGGCTTCAAGCTATTTAGTAAAGGTGCTTG
>JAVBPL010000011.1:0-61053 GCA_031549645.1 Ruminiclostridium sp.
TGCTTATTTCAAAATAATTAATCCAGTCCTCAACCACACTGACATCAGTAATAGAGTTTTCTAATAGAATTGTTTCCTCTGAACCGTCAGTTTTAACTTTACAAAGTATTGAATTATTTGATGTTGGTTTTAGGAAATAAATCCATTCGCCTATAACAGTTACACAGCTAGCAGGACTGTATAGTTCAAAGCTATCCAGAACATCTGTCATTTCTGTACCGTCAGTCCGAATTTTTGAAATTTTTCCCATATCGGTATAATACACCCAATCCCCGACAACGTTAATTCCGCCATGGCAACCCATTTCTAGAAGCGTAAGCTCCTCTGTTCCGTCTGTGCGAGTTTTCTTAAGAGTACCGTTCATATTTTTGAAATAAATCCAGTCTCCTTTTAATGCCATGCTGCCTCTGTTCTGAATATTGCTTGCAGTATTGCCGCGTTCGTTAGGGTCAACAGGTGTTGATACTGCCGTAGTTTCAGCTGAGGTGTCAGTATATACGATTTCCATAGTTGAAACGGCAGTGGTATCATCTGTTTTAGGAGTATTCTTGGTGGCAGGTACATCACTGCCTTCACCGCAGGCGGTGAGGGAAAATGTAGTAATAAGTGCAAGTATTAATGACACTGCTTTTTTTGTTTTCATATGATTATCCTTTTATATTTATTTTTTATAACTACTTATCAAAAACTGCATTAACTAAAATAAAATACTCGCCTTCATTAAATAAATCCTTGCAATAAAAAGCCTTTAGCGTTCCGAATGTTACCGTAAATTCCATACCTGCCTGAGTATAGGTGTCCTCAAAGCTATCAAGAACCTTTGAACCAGACGTTTCGGATTTATAATGCTCGGTAAGTGTCTGATAATCCTCCTCGGTTACGTTTATATAACGCAGCTGTATACCCTTTTTAGGGTCATACTCAAAGTTTGTGTATGCGGCATAATCTGTATACATAGCATATTCCAGTGTTCCTACAACCTTTTTCAGAATATCAGGAACATCAGAGTCGTCGATGCCGTCAATACTGGGGAATGGTGCTAAACTTACTATTTCTGTCTGCTGCGTGTCCTCAGTGGTTGTTTCCACTGTTGATGACTCGGTGGCAGAGGTGTCTGCTGCTTTCGATGTGGTAGTTTCTGTCACTTTAGGCATTTCACCTTCACCACACGCAGCAAGGGTAAATATCATTACCGCTGTTAAAATAATACTTATAATTTTTTTCATTGTTTCACCGTTATATATTTAGATCCGACTTCGTTAAGATAAATCTCTACACCAAGTTCAATAGTGTCTAGAACCGATTTATCTGCTGTGTCGTTAATAATAAAAATAATGTCCTTATTAGCATAATCAATCGTATACTCGGCATCTCCTGTGGTAACCATCATTGTATCAGGTCTAAAGCTTTCGGGTGACCATGATCGCTGCTTTGCTATTAACTCAATCTCGCAACCCTCAAATGGGATACTCTCGCTTTTTATACCAATTATGAAATCCATCATCGTGCCTTCAAAAAGATATTCTTCGGCAAGATAATCAAAATGCACGGTTGCTTTGAGCGAATTTCCTAAATCCTCCAGCTTAAAGCTGAACGCCGATTCGGTTATCCATTCGGGGCTAAACATAGGACTAAACATCTGTGTGGGCTGTGACTTCCAGCTTCCTTCTGTTTCGATAACAGCTGCACCTAGCTTAATCTCACCCCACGGAGGAACGGCAATGCTGTCAAGCGGCATCAAGTCAATTGAGCTGCCAGTTTCAGCACAGGTTATGCTATATCGGTACTTCGCTTTGCCGTCAAACGACGTAACGGGAGTAAACTGTTCGACAGTGCCGTCTTCTAAAAGCTGACGGTAAACCATTTTACCGCTTCCGATACCATTAACCCATGCACCTGTGAAAGCACAGTCCATTTTAATTTCATCTGAACGGTAAACGTACAGTGTTCCTAGTCCATTAGGTACTCCGTCCTTGAAGTCGCCAATGTAACAGGCTCTGCCATCGTTCCATACTCCGTAACCGTTTTTGTCACCTTCAAAAGTGCCGTTACTAACTGGGGTTGTCTTAGTATCACCCTTTGCTGTTTCTGTACCTGCTGTTGATTTAGTATTCTTATCAGCGGCTTTATCGTTATCCTCGCTGCAGGCAGTTAATGAAAACACTACTGCTAGTGCTAATAAAATGCTTGTTATTTTTTTCATATATTTCACCATTTCTTTCTTTAAGGCAGCTTAACACCGCTCATTACTTTCTGGGGTGTAGTTCCTGAATATAGCCCCCACTCGTACATTGTGCCATCGGCAGTTAGTGCAACCGTGCAGTATTTAGTTAATGCGACATCTATTACATTTTCCAGAACTCTTACAGGGCTGCTGCGATAATTGGTATCACCTGTACCCAGCTTGCCATAATCGTTGTCGCCCCACATCCAGAGCGACTTGTCATTACGCAGAATACCTAAAGCACCGCTCCCGCTGTAAACAGCTTTTATATTATCCGTCACATAATAGGGCTCATCATCCATATAATCCCAGTACCATAGGGTTCCGTCTGCTTTCACAGCTGCGAATTCTCTTATTCCTGCATGAGCAATAGATACGACATTATCAAGTGTTTTCATCATATCAAAACAATCACTTCCCATTTTGTAATGATATAACACTCCATCCTTTTTAAGAATATAACCTTCATAACCTCCAGCTATATCAACCACATTATCAGCATATTTTACAGGTTCATCATAATATTCATTAAGCATCCAAAGTGCACCATCATTTGTTATCACCCAAAACATATTATTTACATAAGCCACATTATCTAAAACCTTTTTATACTTTTCATCTCTATATACTGTCCAAAGACTTCCGTCTGTCTTGATTACTGCAGCACCGGAGCTGAATACCTTGACACTCTTAACATTATCCATTTCCTTGACAGTTTTTCCCGAGGTCCAGTTCCAGAGCGTATTGTCAGGCTTTACCGCTCTTGAATAGGCAACGGTGCTTGCACTTCGGATTGGAAGGTCAAGCGCCTTAAATTCTGCACCCTTTCTGTAAGCTGGTGATTTTACAATACCAGTTTTTTCCTCTTTATATTCATTTTCGTAGTTTCTTATTGGTGGAACTAAAACAGCAATGTATTCCCCATCCTCTTTCATAAATTCTGAAAGATCAACTATGTGGGTGCCAAAATAGCATCTGTCATAATCACTTCCTTTGTATTCGTATGCCCCTATAAGAAATCCATTATGATAAATTCCTATTTCAAGTTTACAAAACGAATGCTCTTTATAAACCTCGGTTTGACAGGTAAAGGTGAGCAGTCCGTTCGCACCATCAAGCCATGCCACTTTATATGGCGTTCGTCCGTCACCGTTTGATTTTATGCCAGTTAGCTTTGCACGTATAAATTTATAAAAGTCATCAGAAAATACAGTTTCCTTTCCTTTACCACTTGCAAAATTCTCTTTGTCTCCCTGTTCCTTTGCAAGCTTTTCTCTATCAATAACTATGACATTGAAGGTCGTCGATTTTCCGTTATATGTAGTAACTGTTATTTTACAGGTTCCCGCTTTTACCCCAGTGATTTTGCCGTTTGTCTCTACCTTAGCGATTTTGGGGTTTGAGCTTACAAGAGTGCGAGACTTGCTCGCTGAATCGGACGCAATCGTTACTGGCGGTGACATGGTTTTGCCTTTTTCTACCGCCATAAGATCCGCTTTTATTTCAGTAGGTGCTTTTTTTACCTTAATAGTAACACTGGCTGTCGAGCTCCCTGCCTTTGCGGTTACTGTTGCGGTTCCTACTTTTTTAGCTTTTACGATACCGCCGCTAACCGTAACCACCGCAGTATTACTTGATGTCCAGGTTATCGTTTTTGATGTTCCTGATGCTTTTAAGGTATAGCTTTCACCAACACCAAGGTTTATGTTATTTACATTCAGCTTCAGAGCTTCAGCCGCTGAAACAGGAAAAACTAGTGTGCAAATTAAAATCACTGCGGATAAAATTGCCGATATTATTTTCTTCATATCTGTAATCATTCCCTATTAATATGTTGAGATATTTATTTTGGGTAAATCATTCTGAAGTCCTTTTAAGAGCTCTTTTTGATAATCATCTGTAATAGTAGACTTCGGAATTTTTATCGTCTTGAGTAAGGGACAATTTATTATTGATGAATTAAGCGTATAAAAGCTTGAGCCTTTAGGTAGTGTGATGCTTGTAAGTAAAGGAAGATTAACGTACCAACCCGGAGCAACATCATTATCAGTTCCGAAGTTGTCCGAAATAGTTTCGGGGAACTTTATTGTTTTAAGCTTCGGGCAATCTGCAAATTCGGGTAAATCCCCTTTAATTGATTTAGGAAAATTCAAGGTAATAAGATTTGCACATTTATAGAAGGCGTATCTCTCGACCATAAATGTATCGGAGGATATTGTATAGGTAGCGGTTTTCTTAGCTCCGGGATATGCAACAAGTGAATTGTATTTTGAAAATATTACTCCGTCAACGGTTTTCACAAGATTTACCGAATCTATGGGAAAATCTCTCTTAATCACAAACGAGGTTATATTTCTTGTGTTAGTAATAAAAGCACGGTTAAGTACATCAATGCTAATATAGTGTATATGTCCGTCTCCGTGTCTGTCGTAGGACTTCGGGAAGGTATAGGCACCGCTTTTTGCACCTGGAAATGCAATAACCTTCCAGGTTTCAAGAATGATATTTTTTGAATTATAGTCATAGGTGCCAAGGAGCTTCCCTGCTTTTGAGTATTCATTACCGTTATAATTACCGTATATAACGCCGTCCATTACATGAATAGCCTCATCATCACCAGAATAACCGTATTCGGTAACCTTTGTGCAATTCAAAAAAGCAGAGTCGTTATAGGTTAATGCCGAACTTAAGGTAATCTTACCCGATAATGCCTCTGGCACTCTTACAACACGCTTATTTTCATATAAAGCATCAAAATAGAGTACACCATTTTCAGCTTTAAAGGTTTTGTTATCCTTTGCAACCTTTATTTCTCGAAGCGCGGACATATCGTTAAAACATTCACCTTGGATAAAGTTAACTCCAGACGGAATCGTGACAGATGTTAATTTTGTATTCGCTTTATCCTTGCTGTTTTTAAGCGAGGTAATCCCTGTAACGGTTTTTCCGTCAATTTTACTGGGTATAGTGAGCTTGGTTTTTGTGCCATTATAGGCTTCAATATACACACCGCCACTGTCTTCGTCGAAGTAATATGTATAGAGCGAAGCCGCAGATACAGAAAGAGGCATAATCATAAAACCACTTACTAAAATTATCGCTGACAGGATTGCTGATATTATTTTCTTCATAAATTTTCCCCCCAATTATTGATATGTAGGTGCAGACGGCCAAGAGCCTTCTGATTCAAGCTTTGCAAATACAACATGGATTTCGCCCCACGGCGGAACCGCCACTGTATCAGTATCATAAATAGCGGTATAATTATAAGTAAGGGGGCAGCCAATATCCTCTGTTTTTGCCACCTTGCCGTTATTAACCATAAAGGAATCGAATACCTCATCAACACCCCAGTGCTGGGTATAAGTCATCTCGCCATTACCGAGACCATTTACCCATGTGCCTTTTACCGAGCAGTTAAAGCTATATGTATCGAACTGATATATATATAGTGTACCCTCACCATTAGGTATACCATCTTTAAAATTACCCTTGTAATAAACTCTGCCGTTACTCCATGTGCCGTAACCATTCTCGTCACCCTCAAAGGTACCGCTATTATCAGAGCTATCAGCACTCGATGACATCTCGGGTGTATAATAAAACGAGGGAGAGCCTGCCTTTTTTCCAAGTGACTGTTCGGTGCTATAATCCCACGCCTCAACAAGAAAAACATACTCGCCTGCTCCGTATCTGTCCATATTGCTTTTCATATCCTCGGTTACAAGCAGGCTTTCTTGAACTGATGTAATTGACTTTATGACAATATCCGCACCTTCATAATAAAGAGTAATCCGATAATTCTTATTCTCTCCTAAATCCGGCTCTTGCACGCAGAAGCTAATTATTCCATTATTACCGTCAACCCATCGTAAATCATACGGTGTATAACCGTCGCCGTTTCCACCAGAGAATGTGAGCTCTTCCGTAGTAGTTTCGGTTGCTTCGGTTATTTTTAAGCTTTCGGTTACTGTAGCATTGAGTTCGGTTTTTATATCCGTCGTGGGTGCTGTGCTTATTGGGGTTCCAGTTACCGTTGCTTTTGGTGTTTCTTCCTCACCGCAGGCGGTAAGTGAAAAGACCACCGCGAGTATTAATAAAGCGCTTGTTATTTTTTTCATATCATTTTACCTTTACCAATTTATCAAGCTATTCACAAACTCAGGTGTAACCCTAGTCATATTATACGAATAATCGTATGAATTAGTTGAATTCGGAACAGTACCATACGCATGATAGTATAATGTATCGCCGCTAACGGTAATTTCGTTAGTTCCTTCAATCTCCAGTATTCCATAACCATCAGAATCAAACATAGTATTCCGCATCTCAACCCGCTCGAAAACCAACGACATATTATCTGAATATTCACCGTCTGTTGCGCCATACTGCTCAAACATATTTCCTATTCCAGGCTCGTCAAGATATTCCATTATGTTGTAGCTTACCTGTCCTTCAGTATTTGACGGATTGAGGTAGATTAATACACCGCTCACCCTGTCTTCTGCATCATTGTACTCAGAGCAATGGAAAATCATCTGTTCCTTGTCTTTTGAAACGCTTACCTCCGCTGGTGTAGTTTCGGTGGTGGTAGTTGCCGCCTCTGTGGCTTTTGCGATTGTCGCTGATGTGTCAATAACATCTCCAATTTCCGCCCGAGTTTCCGCTTGTGTTTTAGAGGTGGAGCTCTCTTCTGTTATTGCGTTTTGCTTTGCAGTTGCTTCGGGTATAGCCTTACTGCTGTCCTCTCCGCAGGCAGTAAAAGATAAAATCATAATTGCCGTTATAATCAATGCTGTTATTTTTTTCATAGTAAACCCTTTCATAGTTTATTACATACCGATTGCATCAGGAGGTAATGATACTACTGTGCAGTTTGGAAGTGCTTGACGTAAGCTTAACAGCTGACCATCTGAAATTCCTGTATCAACTACATATAACCATTCAAGGTTTTGCAATTCGTACAGCGGTGTAAAGTCATCAATATTATTACCACTTAAATTAATTCTGCTGGCATTGGTAAGACCCGCTAGTGCAGATATATCGCTTATTTTATTGTCCCTTAATTCAAGCTCAGTTAAGGATGTTAAATTTTTAAGTACTGTTATATCGCTTATTTTATTGTCATTTAATTGAAGCTCAGTTAATTTCGTAAGCTTTTCCAGCGGTGATATATCGGTTACTTGATTGCCATCTAGGCGTAGAACCTCCAGATTTATGCAATCCTTGAGTGCCGATATGTCATCAATTTGATTATAATCCATATAAAGATAATTGAGTCTGTTTGATACCTCAGCTATCGGCTTTATATCCTCACCTGTAAGCTCAAGTCTATTTAGACTTAAATAATATGAAACATCATAATCTACTTCCTTGATTGTAATTGTTACAAAATCTGGTACTTTGGTTTCTGTAGTTGTTTCTACCTTTTCTTTTACGGATACTTCTTTTATGGCTCTGTAATCGTCAAGACAGCAGTTTATAAACTGTAAATCACAGGTGTATACTTCATCCCATGAAAATGGTATCTCGCCAGGCAATGTGAAAGCAAACGAAATAGTCTGTCCCTCAACAGTTACTTTTAAATCTGTTACAGTAATCGAACTGTTAGTATCACGATCATAATAATAAGCACCATGATCCATTTCGGCAGGCGTAATAGACTTGCCTTCATCATTTTGTCTGCTGTAGCAATCCAGTGCGAAATGAATTTCGTCTATATCAAGCAACCATTTATATTGAAGCATGTTCCCAACTTTTTCATTATAAGCGGGATATGCAGAAAGCATGTTGGCATCGGTAAGCCGAAATGTGCCGCTTCTTTCTCCTGTTTGCTCAATCTCAAGGCTTAGTCCCTCGGCATATTCATCTTTATCAATGTCAGGAAAATCTTTTCCCGAATATGTAATGCTTACAGCGTCTGAAAGCTTCGGAATACTGCTCGCTGTATCAGATGCCTGTACAGAATTATCTGTTGTGATTTCTTTATCCTCACCACAGGCGGTTAAAGACAAAATCATGATTGCTGTTATAATTAACGCCGTTATTTTTTTCATAGTAACCCCCTTAATTTGTTACACCGTTTGTAGCTTCTAGATTAAAGGTAACTAGCTCGTTGACAAATTCCTCGCTGAAGCTTGCACCATTTACATAATACTGTAGTTCAACCTTAAACTCGGTTATATCATTTGCACTCCGTCCATCGTATGCCTTAGCCGACCATACTAATGTCATTCCGTTTTCATCAAAGGTCGATGTTATTTCAGGTAAAATATAAGCGTCGTCAAGATTATCAGCGGTGTCCTTGTTCTTATAAAGCTCGGCTATATTGAAAATCATACCATCCCATAAATCGTAATTCATGTCGCCGTAGCGAAGCTTCTTGCCGCCGTCGCCGTACAGTGATGCATAAAACACTACCCCTTCTGGTAACTTGGCTTCAATATATATTCTATAATTTGAGTTAGCGAACGAATCTCTTTGAACCCAGTCCCAGGGATAAATATAATTAGGCTTAACCGTGCTGTCGTTATAAGTTACCGTAATCGTGCCGTCGCCGTTATCCTTTGTGCTTATGCTGATATTTGCATTTTTAGCCGAAAGCTCGCTAAGCGGGGCAGGGACTTCCAATGTGGAGGCATCTACCTCAGCATCTGCTTTTTTAACGGTCGTTGAGTTCGTTAAGCCTTCCGTATTAATTGGATACGATACATCAAAGCTATCTATTTTGTTCCAGTCAAATCCAGCTTCTTCTGGTACTCTGAACATCATTTTAGCGGTATCTCCTGCTATTTTACCTATCATAAGGCAGTCATAGCCTTCTTCTCCTCCTATAATTCCATCGAGCTTAATACGAAACTGATTGCCGCTAGTTTCATTAGGGGACATTGATATATGATTATTTTCGCCAAAGTTTATGTAATAGCTGGTGTAAACACCTCGGTCTAGTCCCGCAAGCTGTTCAAGCTGAGATGATTTTAACACAAATATAAAATCTCTCTCCGCAATCTGTGCAACAGAAAGCTTTATGTCCTGTGAATTATTTTGCATCATATCAGAGTTGTCGTTCCAGTCCTGCTGATTGTCGTCTGTTTGGTCAATAATAACCTTCGCTCCATCAGTGTTGTTCTGTAAATTTTCTGGCTGAGCTTCCTTATCCTCACCGCAGGCGGTAAGAGAAAGAGCCAGTGCAAATACTGTTAATAAGATAAATATTCTTTTCATTAAAAAGTCTTTCCTCTCATGTAAATTATTGTGTAGTCGTGCCATTAACTGCAACTAGGTTATGCTTCTCCCACTCAGTGACAAACTGCTCACTGTAGCTTGAACCAGATACATAATAATCAAGCTCAACAGCAAATTCGGTTATTTCATTTGCAATTCGTCCATCGTACGGTTTTACTGTCCACACCAGTGTCATTCCGTTTTCATCTATTGTCGACGCTACATCGGATAAAGCATCAGAAGAATCGGATGTGTCATCTTTTTTTAATAAATCTGTTACACTAAATATCATGCTGTCCCATGATTCATAATTCGTGTCGCTGCTGCCAAGCTTCTTACCATCACCGTTCAAGCTTGCATAAAGCACATCACCTTCCGATGACTTTCCTTGAATTGTTATTCTATAATTTGAGTAAGCAAAACTGTCCTTTTCAAACCACTCCCAAGGATAAATATATTCAGGCTTAACCGTGCTGTCGTTATAGGTTATTGTTATTGTGCCGTCGCTGTTGTCCTTTGTGCTTATGCTGATATTAGCATTTTTGGTAGAAAGCTCGCTTAAAGGAGTCGGAAGACCTAGCGTAGCAGGGTCAACCTCTGCATCTGCTTTTTTTACGGTCATAGAATTTACAGCACCATCTGTAGCAACCGGATAATCAACTTCAAATTCATTTATCGCACTCCAGTCAAATCCTGCTTCCTCGGGTACACGGAAAATCATCTTAATCATATCGCCTTCCATTTTTCCTGTCATAAGGCAGTCATAACCTTTATCTCCGTCAACAACTCCATTTAGATAAACACGGAACAGATTACCGCTAGTTTCATTAGGAGACATTAATATTTGATTATTTTCACCAAAGTTTATGTAATAATTGGCGTTAATACCTTGGTCTAGTGCCATATATTTTTCAAGCTCAGATGCTTTTAACACAAATATAAAGTCTCTTTCCGCAATCTGTGCAACAGAAAGCTTTATGTCCTGTGAATTGTTTTGCATCATATCAGAGTTGTCGTTCCAGTCCTGCTGATTGTCGTCGTCCTGCCACTGGTCGTCTACAGCTTGAAAATCGTCATTGCCGTTGCTCTGTGTCTTTTCTGGCTGAGCTTCCTTATCCTCACCGCCGGCGGTAAGAGAAAGAGCAAGTGCAAATACTGTTATTAAGCTTACTATTTTTTTCATTTTCGTTATAACCTTTCCTTATAAACCGGCATATTCGCAGGGGAAAAATCGCCTGCGAATGCTTTATTGTTATTTAATCCTTAACTCTTGTAAGTGTCGCGAACAAAGGCAAATCGGCATGTGGTCCTCTGTCACCACCTTCTACATTTGTAACTCTATGGTTAAAATCGAGAACCGCTGTATCGCCGTCTATCGTAATAGTAGCGGTAAATTCATCCATTTGCATAGTACCATCGGGGGCTTGAAAACTCGGCCACTGACCTTCCTCGGCTAAGTCATAAGTACCGTCAATATGAATAACATTTTTATCATAAGTAATTTGGGTATCATCAAAAAAGAGAGTGATGCCGCCCGAAAATTTAATGTGGTCTTTTGCAATTTCAATAGTAGTCTCGCCGTCGGTAAAAACATCAGCCTTGACTTTTACTATTTCTGTTTCGGAGGCAGTTGTTACGGCAATATCGTTACCGTTGTCATTTGTGGCTGTAGCTATACTTTTGTCTGCTTGCTCAGCTGTAATTAAATCGGTCTCTATGCTTGACGCCGCCGATGCTTTCGCCGTGCTGTCGAGTGCAGAGTCGCTCTCGCCGCAAGCGGTGAGGAGAATAGCCAGTATTAGAGCCAGTGAAGTTAAAATATAAATATTCTTTTTCAAGTTAATTCCTTTCTTCTTATAAAACCAGCATATTCGCAAGAGATTATCCTCTTGCGAATACACGTTAATACGATAATGTGGGACGCTTCTTTCAATCTAGGCTTACTTTGTTTGCTTTAATATCCGCCCATGCTGTCCGAACCGTCACCTACTTGATTTTTTCCATTCAAATCCATCCTGATAAATGAGCCGCCGCCATCATCAAAGAAAATCCAGTTTCCTGATACCTCAAGAAAGCTCTTTGAATCGGGTGTTTTATACTTATAGAGTGTTTTTTTATTTTTGCCGTTTAAATCTACCCTCTTTATACACCACTTATCTGTCTCATAGGGTATAAGGTATGAATAATATATTTTACCATTAAGTATAGTTACATAGTCTATCCTAGTATCTGTATAGCTCCACTTTCCGTCAATTTTTCCGTCAGCAAGACTCATTCTTTTTATTACATCCTTATTGGTATCGTTATCCCTATATTGAAAATAAATATATCCGTCGTCTATGCCAATCACTTTATCATTATTACTTAAATCTAAAGCGATTAGCTTTTTCCCGTCGGTATTACATTTATAGATAAATTCTTCTCTATAACCTTTTTCATTATTATAACTAGTTTTACTTATAATCATCAAGCCATCTGACACAAAAAGAACAGTCGGATCATATGTTGTGTATTGTTTGTCAAGTCTCCAGGACTGGCTTTTTAAAAGTGTTTTTTTACCGCTGCCATCTATTTTCATTCTATAAAGAATATCAACCTCAGATTTTTCATCGTAATCATAATAATAAATAAAGCCATCAACTATCTGCAAATTTTCGCGTACACATTCCACTTTTTTTACTAGCGTTTTTTTACCTGTTCCGTCGGTTTTCACACGACAGATGTTGAATACTTGATATTGATTAGTTGCTTCCAAATAATAAATATAGCCCTTATAAATACTTAAAGAAGTTATTCTATAATCAGCCTTAAAAACCAAGGTATCATTTTTTCCCTTTGAATTTACCTTACGAATTTCACCGTTATTAAAATAATAAGTCCAATCGCCATCAGAGACAGATATTGACTTCATTTTAAATGTACTGTTTCCTCTGACCTCTGTTGCCGTCGTTGTTGTAGCTGCGGAGGTTGGAACCATAAACATCCCTGCCAGCATAACCGCTGTCATAAAAATGCTAAGTATTTTTTTCATAATAATTTTAACCTCACTTTATTAATATTGATCACATAGTATCAGCGTCGCCGTAGCTTGCTGTGATACTACATTCGGGTAGTGCCTCCCGTAAACTAGTCATTTGCTCCTGTGATATATCCACACCTACGATATATAAAGCTGTTAGATTTTTAAGCCCGTACAGCGGGGTAAAATCACTGACAGCAGTATTAATCAGAGTAAGTCTCCTAAGGTTAGTCATACCGCTAAGTGCAGAAACATCGGTTATTTTGGTATCCTTTAAAAACAGCTCCTCGAGCTTTGCCAAGTTTTTAAGCGGTGAAATATCAGTTATAGGGTTAGCTAATAAATCGAGATATGTTAATTCCGTCAGATTTTCAAGCGGTGAAATATCAGTAATCTGGTTTCCCCCAAGCCTAAGGTCAGTAAGGCTAGTAAGATTTTTAAGCGGTGATATATCAGTAACCTGATTATCTCCGAGCCGTAATCCATTCAGCTCTCCAGCACCCGCAAGCACTGAAATATCTGTCAGCTGATTATAATTCATATATAAGTATTTGAGATGCCCCGACACCTGAGCAAGCGGTGCAATATCCTCACTTGTGAGACCCTCGTTGCTCCAGTCGAAGCCGTCCCCTACATAACGTTCGATGTCTTTTACTATTATTATATCTATTGATGCTTCTTCTGTTGTTGTTTCGGTTGTTGTTTCGGTTGTTGTTTCTTCTGTTGTTTCTATTGTTGTTTCTATTGTTGTTTCGGGTGTCGTTTCTTCTGTTGTTTTGAGTGTTGTGTCAGAAACAGATACTGTGACTTTTTCTGTCACGGCAGCCGTATCAGTTTTCGTTTGTTCTGTTATATTTTCTGTGATTTCCTTGTCATCACCGCAAGCGGTAAGTGACATAACAAATAATACCGTAAGAATAATTGCGATTTTCTTCTTCATATATTAACTTAAACCCTTTATTATTAATTATTTTAGGGCGGGGGCCGAATAACCCCCGCCCCATTGAAATAAGGAGGAAAAAAGTTTACGCTGTAACCTTAACCTTAATCTGGATTATTTCATCACCGCAGGTGGTTGTGATGGTTGCTGTGCCTTTTGCTACTGCCTTGATTTTACCTTCAGAGGAAACTGTAGCTACTGATTTCTTGCTTGATTTCCAGATGATGTCTGTATCGTCGTCCTCAACAAAGGTCGTATCAATCGTGAAGCTGTCGCCCTTTTCAAGATTAATAACATACATGGGTTCAGCCACTGTCGATGCCATTTTTGCGGAGAGCTTGTATTCTATATCTTGAGTGTTATAAGAAACTATTCTTACATAATATGTGCCCTTTTTAACCTCATAGCTTAATATACTTTTTTGTTTCTTGGATATATCATTTACATCACAATATACGCTATCAGGATCTTTTACAACTCTCCCTTGAATAACGTCAGTTTCTGAGGGCTGCAAATATCTGTCATCAGAGTCATATACAGAAATAAGTCCTATGCTTTTCCAGTTTTCAAAGGTTAGGTTCATTACTCCTTTTTCTGTAACTGTAATCTTGTAATCCTTTTGTCCACCAGCATTCATTGTACCCATTTTCCCTGAAACAGATTTGCCTAACGCAAGTGTTTTTGCTGTGTCCTGAATACTTTCCGCTCCTGCGGAAACCGCCATTGATAGCATCATTGCTCCTGCTAAAATTGCACTTAAAATTTTCTTCATAGTAATAACCCTTTCATATTTTAATTTTTAATTAAGCCGTAACTTTAATTTTTATCTGAACTGTTTCATCTCCGCAGGTGGCCGTGATAATTGCGGTTCCTTTAGCTACCGCTTTGATTTTACCACTTGACGAAACCGTAGCTATTGATTTTTTACTTGACTTCCAGGTTACATCTGCATCTTCATCGGCTTCCTCAAAGGTGTTACCCAGTGTAATAGTGTCACCCTTCGCGAGAGTCATTATGAGCATGGGTTCAGATACAGTTGATGCCATTTTTGCGGAGAGCTTATATTCTATATCTTGAGTGTTATAAGAAACTACTCTAACATAATAAGTACCCTTTTTAACCTCGTAGCTGAATATACTCTTATGCTTTTTAGATACATCATTTATCCAGCATTTCATACTATCCGAATTCTTCGAAATAGTACCTTGAATTGTATCAATCTCTGACGGTACTAAATATCTGTCATCTGAGTCATATACCGAAATAAGCCCGTGACTACCTATAGTCTCATAAGTAAGATTTAGTACACCCTTTTGTGTTACAGTAATCTTATAATCCTTTTGTCCGTCATAGGTAAAAGTACCCATTTTCCCCGAAACTGATTTACCTAAAGCAAGTGTCTTTGCTGTATCCTTGATATCTGCCGCTCCCGCAGAAATAGCCATTGATAGCATCATTGCTCCTGCTAGTATTGCACTTAAGATTTTTTTCATTATTATAATCCTTTCAGTTTGTGATATTTCCAGTTACTATTTTACCTCATTAAAGAGCGTTTGAAAATGGACTGAATTCATACAATATGGACTATTTTCATTTTTACGAAAATTTTACATTAGAAAAAGAAATCGGCGCATTAATATAATGACATCTATACATGGCGGAGAAAAAACACAGCTTAACATGTTCTAGTATATCACAAATTATTCATTTTTGGAATATTTATATATGCCAAATTTAATTATTAATATTTAGTTAATATGCATATAAGATGTTTCTAACGGGATTATATAAATATATCGTATTCCATATTTGATTATTTCTTGGTTTTTTATATGTTAAAATTACGTTGATTCTTAAATAGCTTAGCCTAAAGGAGATGATTTTTATATATTCAGAAGGCTTTTCAAGTAAATTAAAAAAATCAAGACTAGATGCTGGCTATACCCAAAAGGAAGTCGAAATTGAAACAGGTATATCTCAGAGTGCTTTAACAAAATATGAAAACGGCAGAATTGAACCTAATATCGAAACACTGGGTATACTGGCGGATTTTTACCAGATTTCTACAGACTGGTTGATAGGTATAAAAAATCATGATTTAAACAGTAAAGTAAAGCACGGCTATATATCGATTTCCAACAATATCGTAAATGAAGATAATGGAAAAATATATATAGAGCTTACACCCGAGCAAATAAAAAAAATAAATCAAGCTAATGATAAAAATAATATAAAATAAAAAACGAGGCGTAAACCCCGTTTTTTTATTTATTTCATTCTGTCGTATGCTTTTTGTGCTACATTTAGGAACTTATCAAGCTTAAGATTATCAAACTCCTTTAGATATTCCGCCCAAGCGGCATCATCATATACATCTCTTTTACCAGTGATGAACTCAATGACAGTTTCCTCAATATGTGCATCAATCGAAGCCCTGATATTTTTTATTTCCTCTTCCTCCTCAGGCGTAAAAATCAATACACCAATATACTCCTCGGGGGTATATTCCTGATACAAAAGTGCCGCCTGTGCATTCATATATTCTCCGTCAGTGGTGCTGCCGTTCCAGGTCACGCCGCCCGAATATTTCGGACGTGATACATAAGGGCAAATCTGCATAAGATGCTTGTTCTGAGTAGTATTCCATAACTGATTTATAACATTTATTGTTGCTGGAGTGCCATAAATGCTTTCTTCTCCACTTTCTGCATAATCCCAGTCAACACCCTTTTCGCCATAACGTCCCATCAAGCTGGCTTCCTCTGAAAGCATTAAATCAAAAAGCTTAAAAACCTCCTCGGGATATTTGCATGCAGCTGTGATTACGCCGTTCGGCTTTGGTATAGGTGTCCAGACTGTAGAGAGTCTGACACCCTCGGGTCCTGCAAGCGGCCCGACACCAACATAACGTTCCATTATTTCAGGCGAATTTTGCAAAACCGTCATGGTAATCCCAGGCGACATAAATGCACCGAGTGTATCCCGCGAATCATTAGCAAGCTGCTTCATTTGTTGGTCGTCCTGTGTAAACGAAATCGACGAATATAAGCCGTCGTTATATAAGGAATTGATATATTTAAGTGCTTCACGCCATTCCTCCTTGACAGGGGCAAATTCCACCTTACTGTTCTTCAATAATATGCGCGAATTATTTATATCGTTATAAATAAAAGAATTGAATAAAAAATCGTACGGCTGTTTAGAATAAGATGTCCCTGTACCTGCCATTGGTATTTCATCAAGAACCTGGTTCCCGTTTGGGTCAAGGTCCTTAAACGCAATCAGCATATCACGAAATTCATCAGTAGTGGTCGGAATATCCATATCAAGTGCATCAAGCCAGCCCTTATTCACCCACATAATCTGTCTATATCTTGTTATAGTCGAAAAGCTGAAGCCTGGCATGAAATATATATGTCCGTCTGCCGAGGTCATAAGCTTTTTTATGCTGTGTTCTGGCAGCTCGGCAAACAATGCCTTGGAATTTTCGCCATATTTTTCAATATAGTCATTAAGCGAAATAATTACACCCTGCTCACCATATTCCTGTATATTAGGATTTCTAAAAATATCCAAACTCCCAAAACCGATATATGCATCGGGCAGACCTTCTCCGCTTAGGAGCTGCTGCCTTACTATCTGTTCTGCGTCCTCAGCGGGGAGCCATGTAACTTTTATGTTTAGCCCCGTCTGCTCCTCAAGCCATAGCTTATATACATTGGTGTCAAAATCCTCAATATAGCTGTTCATCGGTGCGACAAGACGTATAGTTATTTTTTCTGCTTTATCCTCTTTACTCAAGGCACTACACGACGAAAGACAGCTTAATATACTGATGCATAACAATAAAACAACTATTTTTATGTATATACGCATTATTTCACCTCGCCCTAAAAATTCTATATTAAGTATACCATATAAATGCTTGAATGTCATTTTATTTGTAAAAATTTTAATATAATCCATAAAAATAGCAAAATAATCCATATCATTATTGTGTTTTATATGTTATTATTAAATAATGGTAAATTACATAAAGACGGGGAAGGTAATACTATGCGTACAGTATATCTTGTAGACGACGACCGACTTGTACTGGATAAATATTGGTCACGGCGGAGACTGTTTTTTGAGAGCGGCTTCGAAATAATAGGAGGCGAGACAAACCCAGTAAAGGCTCTCGAAGAAATACGCAGTCTCCATCCTGATGCTGTTTTCAGCGATTTAAAAATGCCTGACCTTACGGGAATAGGGCTGTTAGAGGAGCTGAAGCGTGATGTTTTTCAACCGCTCTTTGTAATTGTAAGTGCTTACGATGAGTATAACGAGGTGAGAAAGCTATTCTTATCAAACGGCTTCGATTATCTTATCAAGCCTGTTGCGGACTGTGAGCTTGTTAACCTTCTCAATCGGCTCGCTGGGAAAATCGACTACATACTCCCTAAGGTTGAAAATCAGACACCCTCAAATAAGCTAAACGAGATACTTCAGTATATGAAGGATTATTCAAACATGAACCTAATGCTTGAAACAATATCGGAGCGGTTCAAGATTTCGTCGGGTACTGTATGCAATTTGTTTACCAAGCACCTTGACACCACATTTTCAGCACATTTATGTGCACTTCGCATGGAAAGAGCAAAGACTCTGCTCCGCACCACCGATAAACAGATAAAGGAGATTGCTGTAAACTGCGGATACAGCGATGCTCTGTATTTCACCCGTGTTTTTCATAAAATTAACGGAGTATCCCCCTCACGGTTCAGGGAGAACGGAGGAACCTAGTTTAAAATTTCTCAAAGAAGTAAACTTCTTTGAGAAATTCTAAACACGCCAGTACACGCTCAAATGAGTAAACTCACGCGTACTGGCTAAAGAGGAAATGGTATTAAATATGAAGAATAAAACAATAAAGCGACGCTTCATCATAATCATCGCCGCTTATGCTGTTATAATTATAGCAATGTGGTCATTATACCAGAACACGGTATTTTCATATATACACCAAAATCAACAGGAAACCATATCGCTTGCTGGAAACAACCTGCTAAGGGAGCTCGACGACGAGTTTTCCCGTATGACCTTGGTTTCATCGGTTCTGTCGGGTAGTGTCTATGTTCAGGAATTTTTAAGCGAAACGGACACCATGCTTTATTATGAAAAGGCGGAAGCCGTGTCCGAGATTGTTCGTAAAACAACGTATCCCCATCTTAGCACTGACAGCATAATAACCATCACGGAGAGCGGAGCTTTTTACCGATTTACTGGTGGGATAAGTAACAGTGCCATTGAAAAAATACAAACCGAAGCCTTAAGAAGCGGCGAAGCTTCATATTCGGTAATCGAGCTTGATGGAACAGGTTATTTTTGCCTTGTTACCCCTGTATATTCACGAGGCTCAGAGATTAAGCCGCCCGTCGGATATATAGTCACTCTTTCGGGTGTTAGCAAAATACGCCGTACTCTCCTCGATTTGCACACCGAGTCGGGCATTGATACCGCTGTTATTTTAAATGACTTAATTTTACTTTCAAGCAACACAGAGCTTGACGGCAAGAGCGTTCCTGAGCTTTATGAGATTTACGGCTCTGTTACGATTTCGCAGGTTACTGGCAGCAATCTGTTAGCGGCTATCGCTATTACAAATGACACGATAGAATATGCCCAAAGACTGTTCCTTGTCATTGCAATTATAACCTTTGCAGTTCTATTTATAACCCTTGTTTTACTCTACCGCTTGCTTTCCTCCAAGACTATAACACCTATGCTGGAAAAAGCTGATACTATGAAAATAGGGTTATTAAAGACACAGATAAGCGCGCATTTTATAGTAAACACTATCGACTGTATCGAAAGCCTTGCCGAACAGGGAGAGCTTGAAAAAACTGCATCAGCGGCAAAAAATCTTTCAGGTATGCTTCGCACCTTACATGAATCCGATGAAGAAATAAATGTATATGAGCAGCTAGAGCACTTAAACCATTATATCGAAATAATGAATATCAGAGCGGGCGGTAAATATAATATAGTAATTGATGTCGATGACAGGCTTGTGGAATATAAAATACCAGCTCACATTCTTCAGCCGCTCGCCGAAAACGCTTTAACACATGGGCTGGGAAATAAATCAAGTGACTGCCAGCTTTCGATAATAGGCAGGCTCGTCAACGATGCCATTGTCTTTGAGGTATCCGACAACGGCAAGGGAATAGATAACGAAGCAGCACTGAAAATAAAAGAAGCACTAGAAACCGCTGATGAGCTTGAATACGCCGAACACAGCTTGCAGGGTATAGCCCTCCTTAATATTCAAAGGCGAATACACACACGTTATGGACGTGATTATGGGCTGCTGTTTAACGGCGTTTTAGGGAGAGGCGTGACCGTTACGGTTAGATTGCCGCTAATTATGGATAATTAAATTTCGAGTGCATATCATACACGATATGCACTCGTTTTTTTATTTAACTACAATATTAACAAGCTTATTAGGTACTGCTATTTCTTTAACGATTGTCTTGCCCGAAATAGCCTCTGCTATTTGCTTGTCAGCCTTTGCTATGCTTATCAAGGTGTTAATATCGGCATTATTCGGTACAACTATTCTTGACTTGATTTTACCATTAATTTGCGCGACTATTTCAACACTGTCCTCCTCGCATAGCTTGGGGTCATAATCAAGCCACTTCTCCTCATGCACTACACCAAAGCCTTGAAGCTCAAATATTTCCTCGGCAATATGCGGAGCAAATACGCTGACAAGAATAATAAAATCACGCAGTTCTTTTTTATTAATCTTACCGACATCATATATTTCATTAATTAATGTCATTAATGCAGCAATCGCTGTATTGAATTTTAATGCCTCAATATCCTCAGAGACCTTTTTAATCGTCCTATGAAAAGCACCTCTCAGCTTGTCGGAATATTCATTGCCATCAACTAAAATATCCTGTAATGCCCAGGTTCTGTCTAAAAATCTCTTACAGCCCTTAATACTGTCGGTGTTCCACTTTGCCGTTTTTTCAAAATCACCGATAAACATTTCGTATAAGCGTAGACTATCGGCACCAAAGTCACGGATAATATCATTAGGGTTTACAACGTTTCCGAGGGACTTTGACATCTTCTGTCCGTCCTCGCCGAGTATCATGCCGTGAGCAGTTCTTCTCATGTACGGCTCGGGGGTATTAACTCTCTTAGTGTCGTAAAGGAACTTGTGCCAGAAGCGCGAATATAACAAATGAAGCGTGGTATGCTCCATACCGCCGTTATACCAGTCAACAGGCATCCAATAATTAAGTGCCTCCTCGGAAGCGATTTTTTCGGTATTATTGGGGTCGCAGTATCTTAAATAATACCACGACGAGCCAGCCCATTGGGGCATGGTGTCAGTCTCTCTTTTACCTGCACCGCCGCAGCAGGGGCAGGTAGTATTGATAAAGCTTTCGAGTGTTGAAAGAGGGGACTCGCCATTATCGGTAGGCATATAGTTCTCAACCTCAGGAAGCCTTAAAGGCAGCTCCTCCTCGGGTACAGGCACCCAACCGCACTTTTCACAGTGAATAAGCGGAATAGGCTCACCCCAATAACGCTGACGCGAGAATACCCAGTCACGAAGCTTAAAGTTAACCTTGCTTTCGCCTCTGCCCTCATTTGTCAGCCATTCTTTTATCTTAACTTTAGCATCCTCGACGGATAAGCTGTCTAAGAAGCCCGAATTTACCATAACGCCTGTTTCACAGTCTGTAAAGGCTTCTTCCTCGACATTACCGCCCTTTACGACCTCAATAATCGGGAGATTATATACCTTTGCGAATTCCCAGTCTCTTGTGTCATGCCCAGGCACCGCCATAATCGCACCAGTACCGTAGCTCATAAGAACATAGTCTGAAATAAATATCGGGATTTCCTTGCCGTTTACGGGATTAACTGCACTCACACCGTCAAGCCTAACGCCAGTTTTTTCTTTTACGATTTCGCTCCGCTCAAAGTCGGATTTATGCGCTGCCTTTTCGGCATAAGCACGGATTTCGTCTATATTTTTAAGCTTGTCTGCCCATTTTTCGATATAAGGATGCTCTGGAGCGATTACCATATAGGTCGCACCAAAAAGAGTATCAGGTCTCGTTGTGTATACCCTCAGCTTCTCATTATCAGAACCCGTAGTCGCAAAGTCAACCTCCGCACCCTCCGAACGTCCTATCCAGTTAATCTGGGAGGTCTTTATTCTGTCAAGATAATCTACACCGTTTAGCCCGTCTATCAGCTTCTCGGCGTAATCTGTAATTTTTAACATCCACTGGCTCTTAACCTTGCGGACTACCTCACCATGACAGCGTTCGCAGGTGCCCTGCACAACCTCCTCGTTTGCGAGAACGACTTTACAATCTGTGCACCAGTTTACTGCCATTTCTTTTTTATAAGCTAGTCCGTTTTTCCACAGCTGAAGGAAAATCCACTGTGTCCAGCGGTAATATTCGGGATTTGTAGTATCTACTTCACGCTGCCAGTCGAAAGACAAGCCTAAGCTCTTGCACTGTGCGGTGAAACGCTTAATGTTGTCGGCGGTAACTATTGCGGGGTGAATTTTATTCTTTATCGCAAAGTTCTCGGTGGGTAAGCCGAACGCATCCCAGCCGATAGGGAACAGAACGTTGTAGCCCTGCATACGGCGTTTTCTCGAAACAATATCCATAGCCGTGTATGGTCTCGGGTGACCTGCATGAAGTCCCTGCGCTGACGGATACGGGAATTCCACGAGTGCGTAGAATTTTGGTTTTGAGGTATCAAGCTCTGCATGGAAGGTATTGTTATCTTCCCAGTATTTCTGCCATTTTTTTTCGACGGCAGTATAATCGTATTTGCTCATTGTCTTTTGTCCTTCCTCATGTTTATATATTATTAATTAAAGTCGATACTGAAATATATATTCCTAAAATAAATGTCACGACTGAAATATATTTATTAAGTCGCTGAGATTGCTCTGAGGGCTTCCTTCCTTTTGCGGTAAGCCTTTTAACTGTCCTCTCAAAAAACACTATGTTAAGCAGCCCTGTGAGTGTTAAAATCACGCCTACTGCAAGTGCTAAATAGTTCATTATTTATTTATACCTCGTCCTTAAATACGGCACGAAACTTCCACATATAGCTGACACCGCTCCAGACGGTTAGTGCAGCAGAAATGCACATAAGAATATCGGTGATAACATGAATATTTTTAATTGCTATGAGATAATCAGCAATTTCTGGTACCATTCTCGTTCTGTCAATTATTTCAGTATTATTATAAGTACTAATATATCCCAAATAATTTACTGGCACATTTGCAAAAACGCCCATCTGCAATAAGCTAAGCATTAAAAGCACCGCTACTATCGCAAGCATAGTGAAAGCAGTTTTTATTTTCCCGGAAATATCGGCTGCGATAACTATTTTTTCTTTCCGCCCAGCCGCAAGCATCCTGACACCCGAAACCATAAATTCACGTGCTATTATTATAATTACCACCCACGAATAAGTCAGTTTCAACTCCACAAAGCAAATCATTGCCGCTACCACCAGTATTTTATCAGCAAGCGGGTCGAGAAACTTCCCGAGGTCAGTAATCATATTCATTCGTCTTGCAACCTGACCATCGATAAAATCCGTCACCGAGGCAAGGCAGAACGTCAAAAGCGCCCATAAATAATTGTTCGGTATCCCGCAAAACATAAGAAATGCCACGAACACAGGCACCATAATAATTCTTAAAAAAGTAAGCCTATTCGCAAGATTTAATTTACTCATAGCCTAGATTATTTCCCCAATCAAATTATTGTCAACTACCTCTGTAATTCTAACGTTTACAAAGCTCGAAAGCTCAGCGTCCTTACCCTTGAAATAAATCATGCCGTCAATCTCGGGGGCAAACATATAGCTTCTGCCGAAATACATCTCGAAGAAGCGGTCATAGCCCTCGACCACGACCTCCATTTCAGTACCCACAAGCGAATTATTATATTCCTCCATGCGAATTTCCTGCTGCTCCATAATTACCTCGGAGCGATGCTTTCTTTCCGCCTCATCCACCTGATAATCATAATCTGCCGCTACGGTTCCCTCCTCCTCGGAGTAGGGAAAGCAGCCAAGTCTTTCAAATCTTACACTGTTCACGAACTCGGCAAGCTCAATAAACTGCTCCTCGTTTTCTCCTGGGAAGCCTGTAATTACAGTGGTTCTGATTATTATGCCCTTTATTTCGGTTCTTAGCTTGGCGATTAAGTCCCAAAGCGTTCTTTCACTGCCAGTACGGTTCATGGAGCGAAGAATATCCTCGTTACAATGCTGAATAGGGATATCTAAATAATTTACGATTTTTTCCTGTCTTTTTATAGTCATTATGAGCTCATCAGTAATACGCTCGGGGTAGCAATAAAGTAGGCGTATCCATTTTATGCCGTCTATATTGCATAATTCGTCGAGAAGCTCTGGCAGTCTTAAGTCACCGTATAAATCAAGCCCGTAGCGGGTTGTATCCTGTGCCACAAGGATTAATTCCTTTACACCTCTTTCGGCTAGCTGTTCTGCTTCCTTAATGATTTTCTCCATCTCACGTGAGCGGAAACGTCCTCTGATTAACGGAATAGCACAGTATGTACAGCAGTTGTCGCAGCCGTCCGCAATTCTTAAATACGCATAATGCGGAAGTGTCGAGAGCATTCTGTCGCCCTCCATGTTATGCAACTCCTTGCTACTGTATGCAACTACTCTTTTATCAAGCATAACAGAATTTATTGCTTCGACAATATCATCGTTTCTCGAAATACCGATAATGCCGTCAATCTCGGGAAATTCCTCCTCAAGCTGCTCTTTGTAACGCTCCGCAAGACAGCCTGTTACTATTATCTTTTTATTTATACCATCTTTTTTTCTTTCAATAGCTTCAAAAATTTCTTCAATGGCTTCCTCCTTAGCACTTTGGATAAAGCCGCAGGTGTTAATTATAACTACATCGGCAAGCCCTGCTTCTCCCACAAGCTTAAAGCCAGCCTTTGCTATTTTTGAAAGCATAAGCTCGGCATCGCATTGATTTTTAGGACAGCCCAGCGAAACCATGCCGACCTTTAAAGTGTTTAACATATTAAAATCCCCTATTCCTGTTGATCCGTTCTGGCGAACACTGTTCGCCCCTACACGTTTTTCTATTCATATTCTACTTCTGCATCATTATTAATTTTATAAATTGCCGTTTTAATATCGTCATAATTATAACCACGCCTTGCAAGCGCCGCTATAACCTTTTCGACTTCCTTACGGTCATCTAATCTGTCGCTGTATTTTTTCTCTATATATTTTTTTATCTCGTCAACAATTTGGTCATTTTCGTAACTAGAAAGCACCGCTTCTATTATTTCCTCGTCAATGCCCTTAATTTTTAAGTCGTATCTTACCTTTCGAAGCCCGTAGTGCTTATTAATTATCATCTGCCTTGCAAGCTTGACCGCATATTTTTCATCGTCGAGATAACCGTAGCCGTCCACCCAATTTATAACCGCTTCGCAGATATCCTCGGGATAATTTTGTAGCAGCTTCTTTTCAAGCTCAGCCTTTGAGTGGTCTCTCGCACCTAAAAGATACATGGCACGTTTTTTAGCCTTTGAAAATAATTCTTCGTCCATTATTTTTCCTTCATTTATTCAAACAGCTCAGGTAATTCGTAGCTCGTCAAGCGTTACCGTAAGCTCATGATTATATGCGTGATTAAGTCGCTTTTTCGTGTTAACCTCACTGAAATACAGCCCGTTATCCGCCACGATATAATCCCCCCTAAAAAGCCCAAACCACGCCCACATCGCATTATCTCTTTTCAAGATATCGGGGTCAGGGATTAAGCCGCACTCGGTCATAGCGGTGATTTTACGTTTGGTTGTATATCTCGAGGTGGAATTAAAGCGGGGTAAATTCGAGGTGTCGCTCATGTTGTAAATATCCTCGCCGATTATATCAACATAATCATCTCCAGGATAAAAATTTTGGTTCTCACCGTTCCAAATCCATATAAGATTTGTAAGTCCGTGGTAAATCGTCATTCTGTCGAACATAAGCCGCCAGAGCCAAATAAAGCTGTCAGGCTGACAGTCGCCCCACCAGTACCAGCCCACACCCGCCTCCATAAGCGGCCGCCATAATACTGGCACATCTGCGTTCTGTAAACGTTTCAAATTCTGCGCCATATCGTCTATATCAAGTATTAGCTGATAACATTCATCACTAATCTCGTTTGCGTCAAGGAGCGCCGCTAAATGGTCAGGAGTAAGCTGCGCCAGTTCCCTTAAGGTGAAGGCATTATTAAGCTTAAAGGTCGTCTGCGAGGAATAATATCGACTGACATCATTATCCGTCAGGGGTTCATACCACGTCCACGAAAATGATACAATTCCGCCTCCCTTAGCCCAGTCAAGCGCAAGCTCGATTTCGCAGTTCTGGTCTTTATCCGCACCGCTATAATTTCTCGAATATTTACCCAAATCACCGCATCTGATAGCTGGGTAACGTCCCGTAATTTGATACACAGCATTAAGCTCAGCGTTAGAATTTGGTGTGCAGTGCTGGGCGGTAAGTATTTTTTTACCAAAGGTCTCCCCAAGGTAATTCATGAGGTCAAGCACAGTGCCGTCAGCATCCTTAGTTGCAGACTGTCTGCTTACCGAATAACGTGCATCGTATGGTATATAAGTATCAGAAACAAAGTAAAAATCCAGATAGCAAATTCCGCTGAGCACCTTAAGCTTCACGGTGTTAACGCCTTTTTCCATATAAATACCGTCGAGCGAAAACTCCTCAAAGGAAAACGCTTCGATTATATTATAAGCCCCGACCTCAACATCATTAATGCTAAGCGAAATTACCGCACTCTGCGTACAGACACATAAACCAAAACGGTAGTGCTGGCTTTCAGAAGCTTCAAGCTCAAAGACTAGCTCCTCACCAGTATCAAGCTGAACATAACCGCTCCCCTCATAACCGTAAAGTGCCTTATAAGCCCTGTCTCTGTCTATTTCCTCGAACTGCTCTTTAACCGTAAAGGCTTCCTTTTTTATATTAAAAAGCATGATGCTATTTTCCCCTTCGCTTAAAGGGGAAGGTGTCTGAGACTGCGTTTGATTTGAACTGCTTTCTGATTTTTCGGTGTTTATTACAGTTTCAGTCTCGGGATATTCGATTACACTGCATGCCGCAGAAAACACTGCTACAATTACAAGTAGAATTATCTTCTTAATTATGCCCATTTTATAACTGCTATATCTCCGTTTTTAATCTGTTCGTTAAAGCCTGTGTCCCTATCATTCAAAAGCATTACATAGTTCCCCACAGGGTTTGAGGTGTCTAGCTCTACATAATTTAGAAGCTCTAAAAATGCATGGGGGAGCTTGCTTTCTGTTGGTGGAAGAATAACATCATTCCCGTTCAAATTAATCTTTATTTCACCCCAAAGCTCCTCAGGTGTGTCATTATGAATTTCAGGTTCGGGCTTTAAAGGTATCCCTCTGCTGCCAGTTTCAAGTTCACCTAGGTATTCGATTATATCGCCGTCGGAAAGCATATAATTCATGTCTACTTCATTACCGTCAACAGTGTAAAGAAGCCCCGAATTCTCTATCCCCATATATTCGATAAGGTCGCCGAGGGTTGTAATCCCACCCCTTGTGATTATGTCAAGCGGTTGAATGTCATAATCTGCATTGACTTCCTTTTTACCGACGAAATATTCTGCGCCGAATTCGTATCTGGTGTCTCCGAAAATGGCATAACCCTTATCAAAGAATAAGCCTTCGATTTCAGAAAGCTTAATATGACCGTCCTCGCCAACCTGGGCAGGAACAAAGCTAACTCTGTCACCCTGTGTAACCTTAGCCGTCAGCGACGATGCCTCTCCATTCACAAAAACCTGTGCAGGAACAAAGCTTCCCCCTTTTACGGTTTTGTGCTGTCCGTCAATCGTAAAGGTTAAAGGACGTCCACTTCTTCCCATAATATCCTGCGACTTATAACCACCTAAGGTTAGGAGGTCATAAATCGTAATATTTTTAGTATCAAACACGCGTATTTTCTCATCGTTAAGCATTATAACTGAGAAATCGTAGCCCCTGTTGAGAATTCCCGTTACTCCGATACCGACAGGCGTTACAAATTCTGCACCAAGCTGCTTACCTAAAGTGTCTACTGTTCTGAAGTTGTCGGTGCTGCCGATAGCAACACGGTTTTCGTCGAGGTTAAGCTTCTTCGCAACCCTTGATGCAAGCCCGGTAATAAGCGAGCCGCCGCCCACCAGAAACACTGCTGCGGGCGAGGATGTGTTAACCTGAACGATATTTTCACAAATAGTTTCAGCCAGTAGCTCAACCGCAGACTCAATTTTCTTCGTAAAATCCGCAGTCTTAACCGTCTGCGTAATCCCGAAAATATCTCTGTAATTAAACTCTGCCGCGCCCGATGTAGATAAATGCTTCATGCTTTCAGCAGTAGCAAAATCGACGAAATACGCCTTTATGATTTCCTCTGTAATCTCGTCACCAGCGGTAGTCGCCATAGCGTAGGCTATAATACTGCCGTCTCTCGAGATAGCTATATCCGAGGTTCCTGCACCTATATCGACAAGCGCAATATTAATCAGCCTAATTTCAGGCGGCACGATAACGTTCATCGCTGCAATAGGCTCGAGCGTAAGGCTGTCAACCTCGAGTCCGCACATATCCATTACGGAATAGAGTCCCTCAACCACGGCATTAGGTAAAAATGTCGCAATCATCTCAATCGATGCCGTATTGCCCTTATGCCCCTCTAGGTTTACGATTTTATAATCGTCAATGCTATATCTTATTACCGAATAACCCACACAGTAGAACATCAGGCTTTGGTCCTTATATTCCTCGTCAAGCTCACCCTGAGCCTTCTGGATTACCTCGATTTCCATGGTTTTTATCATATCCTCGGTGATTGCATCTTTATCGGATATTTCAAAATCCATGCTAAGCTGCTTGGTCTTGAGTGCACGTCCTGCCGCCGCAATGCAAACCTTAGTAAAGGCTACTCCTGTTTTTTGTTCCAGCTCGTGCTTAACCTTTGCCACTATTTTGGCAACCTGCTTTATATCCTCAATCTGACCATCAATCATGGCACGCTTGGTGTGCTCCTCGACGTGATAGTCACGCAGTATCAACTCGTCATTGTCTGAATTAGCTTCGCCGACTACTCCCACAACTGTACGTGTGCCTATATCAAGCGAGAAAATTAAATCATCCTGCGGTGCAAGATTTTCTCTCGGGATTTCAACCTTTAATATTGATTTTGTCGTATCTTTTTTTACCTTCTGCTGCATTATATGTTTATATCTCCCTTTCTTCCGTAATTAATCTACTCGCCCTTAATCAGCTTATCAAAGGTCTGCTTTGAAAGCTCCTGGCAGACTATTTCGGTGATGTTGCTGAACACCTTTTGGTAAGTGCAGGGCAAGCCTTCGGTATTGCAAGAGCAGTCATACTCCGAGCTTAAGCATCTGCTGAACATATATGTACCCTCAACTATTTCCACAATGTCATAGAGTGAAATGTCGCAAGGCTCCTTCATCAGCTCATAACCGCCGTAAATACCCTTAAAAGACTTAACAAGTCCGCCTGAAACAAGCTTACGGAGTATTTTTAAGGCGAAACGCAGAGGCACATCAGCTTTCTCTGAAATAGTCGCCGCATCAATCCGTGTGTTGTTTTTTACGTCTTTATGAATAGCCGAAATAAGCTTATTTTTTGCGAGTATGTCAACTATTCTTACAGCGTAATCCGTTTCAAGTGTAATATGCATTTATACCCACATTCCTTTAATTAATCAAGAAAATCCTTTAATTTTTTGCTTCTTGAGGGGTGGCGAAGCTTACGGAGTGCCTTTGCTTCAATCTGTCTGATACGCTCACGGGTAACATTGAACTCCTTGCCTACTTCCTCGAGTGTACGCTGGCGTCCGTCAGTTAAACCAAAACGCAGGCGTAAAACCTTTTCCTCACGGTCAGTAAGTGTCGCTAGGACATCAGAAAGCTGCTCTTTAAGAAGCGTTAACGACGCCGCCTCGGCAGGTGCAGGCGCCTCCTCGTCGGGAATGAAATCACCTAAGTGGGAGTCCTCCTCCTCACCGATAGGGGTTTCGAGCGATACTGGGTCCTGCGAAATACGAATTATCTCACGGACACGTTCAACGGGAAGATTGATTTCCTTTGCGATTTCATCAGCAGTAGGCTCATGTCCGTTTTTATGAAGAAGCTGGCTTGAAACCTTCTTAACCTTGGTTATTGTTTCAACCATGTGAACAGGTATGCGGATTGTCCTTGCCTGGTCGGCAATAGCACGGGTTATAGCCTGCCTAATCCACCATGTTGCATAAGTAGAAAATTTATATCCCTTTGTGTAATCGAATTTCTCCACCGCTTTGATTAAACCGAGGTTTCCCTCTTGGATTAAGTCTAGAAACTGCATTCCACGTCCTACATACTTCTTCGCGATACTCACTACGAGACGTAAATTCGCTTCTGACAGACGTTTCCTTGCGTAAGGGTCGCCCTGAGCCATACGTGTCGCAAGCTCAATTTCCTCCTCGGCGGTAAGGAGCGGCACACGTCCTATTTCCTTTAAGTATATTTTTACGGGGTCGTCAATCGCAATTCCGTCGGTCGAAAGTGCAATATCTAGGTCGTCCTCTGCTGTGAAATCAAGCGCAGAGTCTAAATCGTCGTCGGTTGTATAATCGTCTACAATTTCGACGTTCATACTTTCCAAGTCCTCGTAAAGCTTGTCAATCTGCTCAACATTGAAGTCTAAATCCTCGAGTAGGTCGGTAATCTCCTTAGTTGTAAGCTTTCCGTTTGCTTTGCCGTGGTCGAGTAGCTCGGCAAGCGTAGTTTTTCCGTTTTCAGCCATGCTGTTTACTTCTCCTTCGTTTTTTCTCTTAAAAGCTTATCCCTATATTCCGCCAGCTCCTCGATTGTCATGTCCGCCGGACTTTTACCGCCTTTTTGAGATTTGAATTTATTTAGTATTTTTATGTAATCATTTAAGCGTTCGTTTGTGAAGGGGAGAAGCACTCCTTCCTGCTCTATCCCTTTTATTCTGCCCATTTCCTCCGCAGAAAATTCGCTTCCTAAAGCAATTAAATCGGTTTCTCTGCCCGTACTGATACGTAGCATCAGCGTTTCGAACAGTCGTTTGTTGAATAATGTCGGAAAATCATCGGGTGTCAGCTTCTGAAGGATTTGTGGAAGCTTGTCCGGTGAATGAATGACAAAAGCAATAATTCCCCGTTCCGCCCGTGCTTCAGGCGGATTTTTCTGCTCATCAGGGTACAATTGAATTTCGCTCCTTGCCATAATCGGCTCGTTTATCAGCTTTTTGGTTTCGTTCTGCTGCTGGTATTTTGCTTTTCGCTTTATCTGATAATCGATGCTTTGCTCAACTGCCTGCGGTGTTATCTCACACAACCTTGCGACATCGCTTATGTAAATAGTTCTGTCAAGCCTGTTATTAATCTCTGAAAGCAGCTTCACAGCTTTCGCAAGATACTCCGCTCTGCCCTCGGGTGTGTCTATATTAACGCTTTTTTGTATTTTAAGAAGCTCAAAGGATATCGCAGAACCCGAATGTGTCAGCAGCTCCGAAAAAGCTTCCTTGCCGTATTTTTTAAGATACTCGTCGGGGTCCTTTGCATCTGGCAGCGTTAACACCTTCGCTGAAATTCCAGCATCAGAAAACAGATTTATCGCCTTGATAGTAGCGACTTGTCCTGCCGAATCTGCATCATATGCAATAATCACCTCGTCTACATACTGCCTCACAAGTCTTGCCTGTTCGCTCGTAATCGCAGTTCCGAGAGTTGCCACCGCACTGTCAAAACCCGCCTGATTTAGCGATATAACGTCAAGGTTACCCTCACACAAAATAAAGTAGCTGGCCTTAGTGTTTTTCGCAAAGTTTAAAGAGTAAAGATTATTCCTTTTTTGAAATACAGGTGTTTCGGAGGAGTTTAGATACTTGGGTGAGTCCTCGGGATTTATTACACGTCCCCCGAAAGCAATTACATTCCCTCGTCTGTCAATAATTGGAAACATAACCCGATTTCGGAATTTATCATAAGTATTATTCTGATTTCGCACAAGTATTGAAGCACTGACAAGTTCGTCATCGTCGTAATTCTTGCTTCTCATGTGCATTTTAAGCTTGTGCCAGTCGTTCGGTGCATAACCTAAACCATATTTTTTTATAGTGTTTGGTGTCAGTCCCCGCCCGTAAAGATAATCGAGTCCAGCCTTACCTTCGTCTGAAAGTAAATAATCTCTGAAAAATCTCGCCGCCTCACGGTTTATTTCAAGGAGTCTAGTTTTTTCATAAGCAGATTTATCATCACTGTTGTTGTCGGGGAAAACCATGCCAGCTTTTTCTGAAAGCAGCTTAACAGCTTCAATATAATCCAGGTTCTCAATAAGCCGTATGAACGTAATTACATCGCCGCCCGCCCCACAGCCAAAGCAGTAAAAGCTCTGCGTATCGGTATAAATATGGCAGGACGGAGTTTTTTCGGAATGAAAAGGACATAAGCAAACGCTGTCTCTGCCCGCTCGTTTAAAATTAACGTAAGGGGTCATGATGTCAACAATATCATTATTAGCACGAAGCTGTGTTAAAAATTCCTCTGGTATTGCCAACCAAACCCCTCCTTTATAATGCTAATCAAAAACCTAATTCCATGCCTGAAATAGGCATAAATAAAACACCTAATTCCATGCCTTAGGTACACACAATTCCTTAAAAATATCTATCGCATAATCATCTGTCATGCCAGATATAAAGTCGCATACCGCTCTTTCAACGCCATATTCCTCAAGAAGCCTGCGGTACAGCTCGGGCATTCTCTTTGGGTGCTTAACGTAATAATTATATAAAAACTCAACAACATATTGAGCCTTTTTCTTTTCCTTGTTAGTCGCTGCCGAATAATAAACCTTTTCAAACATAAATTCTCGCAGCTCATCATGTGCTTTTTGAGTAATCTCGTCGTAGCCTAGCTCATCGGGATTGTTTACCAGAGACTTAATAAGGGTAGTTATCCGCTCGCTCTTAGTTTGTCCCAGTACCGATATTGCTGACTGCGGCAAATCTGTTTGCTTAATAATACCAGCCCTGATTGCATCCTCAATATCGTGATTTATGTATGCTATTTTATCGGAAAAACGCACGATATATCCCTCAAGTGTGGAAGCTATCTGGTTTGTGTGGCAGTAAATCCCGTTACGAACCTCCTCGGTAAGGTTTAAGCCTTGTCCGTCACGTTCGATAACATCAACCACACGGAGCGACTGCTCGTAATGCTTGAAGCCCTCCGTAAATAACGCATCTAGCATTCTTTCTCCGTCATGACCAAACGGTGTATGCCCTAAATCGTGACCGAGTGCAATTGCTTCTGTTAAATCCTCGTTAAGTCCTAACGCTCTTGCGATAGTTCTCGCAATCTGCGACACCTCAAGCGTGTGAGTAAGTCTGGTGCGGAAATGCTCTGATTTTGGAATTAAAAAAACCTGCGTTTTATGCTTTAAGCGTCTGAACGAATTTGAATGGATTATTCTGTCGCGGTCTCTTTGAAATTCAGTTCTTATATCGCAGGGAGTTTCGGCTCTTACTCTTCCCTTTGTATCTATAGAAAGGCAGGCCTTATTACTTAAGGTTACTTTTTCATTTTGGTTTATTCTTTCTCGTGGTAACATTCAGGTTTCTGCCCCCAATTCAAATTCGACATCTTGCTATTTATATATACTTTTTTTCTTCTCTATTCACCTTTATTTTTATTAAAATATATCAATTTTGTATAGTTATCCAAAATCGTAATATTCGGTACTGATTTTTTCTACAATTACGCTACCAAATAACAAATCTGTGAGCTGTAAAACGAAATCGTCGTACCTTTCAGCTTTGATATTAAGCATAATTTCAACATTAGCCCCAAAATCCTCGTTCTCTATACGCACATCAAAATCCGATAAAAGCTGCCCTATTTTACCGTAAAACGAATATGCAAGCTTAATCTTAACCTTGACAGCAATACAGAACCATTGTATTTCAGAAGCCTTAACCGCATCAGAGGCACTCTTGCCGTAAGCACGGACAAGCCCTCCTGCACCTAGCATTATCCCGCCGAAATAACGGGTAACCACACACGCCACATCGGATAAGCCTTCCTTCCTAAGCACCTCGTAAATCGGCACTCCCGCTGTTCCGCCAGGTTCTCCGTCGTCGGAATGTCTCGAAATATTGTTTTCACGAATTATATAAGCGTAGCAGTTATGAGTGGCTTTGCGGTTTTGGCTCCGAATTTCGTTTATGAAGCTTACCGCCTCGTCCTCAGTCTTTACAGGGCAAATATATGAAATAAATTCCGATTTTTTTTCAACAAATCGGTTTTCTGTGCGGTTTTTTATTGTTTTATACTCGTCCATAATATATAAGCTTGCCTCCGTAAAAATTTAAGGCTGCGATTTTTGGTAAAAAATCACAGCCCCTAGTTATACTACTTTTCGATATTGTATTTCTTGTTGAACTTTGAAACACGTCCGCCTGTATCAACAAGCTTCTGCTTTCCGGTATAGAAAGGGTGGCACTTCGAACAGATTTCCACCTTTATATCCTTCTTAGTCGAGCGAGTTTCGATAACCTCGCCGCAAGCACATTTAATTGTAGTAGCCTCGTAATTAGGATGAATTCCGTCCTTCATTTTGTCACCGCCTTTACATATATTGTAAGCTTAATGGGGAGCAACCCATCAAGTATAATTTAAAAATGTTGGAATTCTTTTCGCCCGTACAGGAATAGCTTAAGCCTCAGAAGCTCTGGTAACCTTTCCCGAACGCAGACAGCGTGTGCATACATGAACTCGGCACGGAGTACCGTTTACCACTGCCTTTACCTTTTGGATATTAGCTTTGAAAGTTCTGTTTGTACGTCTGTGTGAGTGGGAAATCTGAATACCGAAGGATACGCCCTTGCCACAGATATCACATTTTGCCATTGTATTTACACCTCCTTGTTTGAGCATTTTTGCCCAAATTTCGTGATACTGTAATATTATAGCAAACTTATCTATAATAGTCAAGTATTTTTTTAGTTTATTTTTCAGTTAAAATCCGATTCGTGATAATATCCGCTGTTAAAAAGTATTTTCTCATAATTATCCAGTGTCACCTTAACAGGAGTGCAAAGATAGGTGGGAACAACCTTTACATCGTTATTATATCTCGCGGTGTCGTCGGGTTTAAATTCTTTTCCCTTCACAAGTGCTTCAATAAGCTTGGCTGTTTTTTTCGCAAGCTCTCTGGTATCCTTAAAAACGGACATCCCTTGGAGACCTTCCTCTAAATATTTCACATTCTGCACATCACAGTCTTGCCCAGTCACAATGGGTATGTTTTCAGCTGTGTAGCCGCTCTCTTTTAAAGCCATTATTACACCGCTTGCGCAGGAATCGTTTGAAACCAGCACTGCATCAAGCTTTTTGCCGTCAGGTGCATATCCCTGTTCTTTTATTAAGTCAAGCATTCTTGCCATGGCGAGTGCTGTATTCCAGTTGGTGATATTACATTTATCGATTGTAGTTTCGCCCGAAGGAACCTTAACCACGCCCTTTGCTATGTAAGGATTTAACATAAGCATAGAGCCATCAAAATAGAACACTACATTATTGTCCCCGACATCTCCTGTCACAATCTCTACGTTAAATGGCCCAGAATTATTCTCTAAATCCAGGCTGTCTCTGATAAATGCGCCTTGAAGCTTACCTACCATATAGTTATCAAAGGTCACATAATGCTCTACCGCATCGGAGTTCATAATAAGCCTGTCATACGCAATGACGGTAATGTTTTTCTCCTTTGCTTTCACTAAAAGGTCTGATAAGCTATATCCATCGATTGCTGTAATAACGAGATAATCATAATCGTTATCAATCATTTCCTTTAACTGCTTTTGCTGTGTTCCGACATTGTTTTCAGCATATCGTAAATCAACAGTATAGCCTAAATCAGTTAAATTCTTCTCTATATTATGGCCGTCCTTGTTCCAGCGTTCGAGCATTGTGGACGGCATCAAAACGCCAACCTTAACCTCGACCCTATCGCCGCAGGCAGATAGTGACAACATCAAAATCAAGCTAATTAGTATTAAAACACACCTTTTAATTTTCATATCCAACCTCATATATAATTATATTCTACATAATTATAACTTAAATGAGATTAAAATACAAGTGTTTATTGATTTATTTTTCTTTAAAAGGTGCTGTGCTTTCACGTTCTTTTAACTCAGCTGATATCTTAACGTGCTGTATATCGGTGTTTTCGGGGGTTTCAATCATATCAATAAGCAAATCTGCCGCAACCACTCCTGTGTATAATCTGTTCTGCCTAATCGTAGTAAGCGGGGGGCTGTAAAACTCAGCCGAATCTATGTCGTCGAAGCCTACCACACTCATATCATCAGGTACCTTTATTCCTTGCTCACGGCAATACGACACTGCACCCATCGCAAGGGTGTCAGATGCAGCAAAAACAGCACTGAACGGCGCATTTTCCTCGACAAGACTTGACATAGCAGCTCTGCCTAATACGGGGGTATAATCGACAGTCTCAAAAACCATTCGCTCGTTAAAAGCTATGCCGTTGTCGTTTAGTGCGTGCTTATAACCGAGCAGACGGTCACTTCCCGCAGGCTTTGACAAATCACCCGCAATATGCGCAATTTTTCTATGTCCTAAGTTAATAAGATGCTTGGTTGCAGCATACGCTCCGCCCATATTGTCGGGCAGCACCGTCGCCAGCTTATCTTGATAAAAGTCAACCGAAACACAAGGTAGGTCGCCATCTGCTATCTCGTAAATACTCTGCTTGCTGAGGTTTGCAATTACAATAAATACACCCTCAATGCCTCGCTGCTTGTAGTGCTCAACAAAGCCTACCTCGCTGTCAAGATAATCCTGCTTTATGAATAAAAGCTCATAATTCCGTGCCTCTGCCTTCCGCTTAAAGCCCTCCACAATTCCTCCGAACAGCGGGTGGAGGAGACCGTAATTCCATTCATCTGCAATCAAAATACCGATTAAATAGGTTCTTTTCGACATCAGCGTCTTGGCAAAATAATTCGGCGTGAAGCCCAGCTCTTTGGCGGTATCGAGAATTTTCTTCTTGGTATCTTTATTTACATAAGGGTAATTGTTCATCGCCTTTGATACTGTTGCGGTCGAACAGCCTACGATTTTAGCTATCTCGTTAATTGTCGCCATTTATCTTAGGTCCTTTCCTCATTATCTTGATATTTCGGTGATTTCGGGTGCCTGATATACCCTGACATAATCAATTTCCATTGTGACAGGATAAATGCTTTCGTCAAAGCCGTTTGCACCGCCCCAGTCGCCGCCTAAGGCTATGTTTATCAGCAAATGGAACCTTCCGTCAAAGGGCCATTCTTTGTATGAATTTTCATCTTTATAATCGGTAGGAACAAATTGATTTACTAAGACATCGTCAATGTAAAAGAGTATTTTATCTGGCAGCCATTCCATTCCGTATTTGTGAAACTCGGTAGAGACATTCTCGATTTTTACGCCTTTACCCTTTTGGGTTCCTGCGGTGTGATTGTACGCCTTGGTGTGAACGGTGGTATGAATCTTATTCATATCATACCCCACATGCTCCATTATGTCAATCTCCCCGCTTTGAGGCCATGAGCCGTATTCTTTATCGGTGGGAAGCATCCAAATTGCAGGCCATGTACCTTTTCCAGCAGGAAGCTTTGCCGAAATTTCGAACTTTCCGTACAGCCAGTCGCCTTTGTTTTTCGTGATTATTCGAGTTGATGTGTATTCAGAGCCGCCAAAGTCTTCCTTTCTGGCTTCAATAACCATCTTTTCGCCGTCAACAATTACGTTCTCACCCACGGTGTAATACTGCCTTTCGTTATTACCCCAACCGTTTCCGCCTACATCATAACTCCATTTTTCGGGATTTGGTGCACCTTCATAATCAAACTCGTCACTCCACACCAGCTCGTAATGCAGGTTGTCTATGTCATAATTATAACCTACAGCCTTTGCAGATGTCAATTTATTTTCTGTAGTTTCGGTAATCAATTCGCTTTCACCGCCCTCTGCCGATGTATCGGGAGGAACTGAAGCGGCTTTATCGCTTTCGCAAGCCGTTAATATAAAAGCCGTTGTTAAAAATAAGATTATTCTCTTTTTCATATTCTTTTACACTACTCTCCAGTAATTCCGGCGTTTTCAATTCCCTTAATGAACTGCTTTTGCACAACAAGATATGTGATTATAAGCGGCAGAATTGAAATAAAGGTCGCTGCCATTCTGTATGCCTCATTAATCAGGCTTTCGCCGCTGCCGCTATTCGACATTCCTCCGTAGGACGAGAACATATTATTGAACATACGAAGCCTTGACGGAAAGAAGTGGATTTTATCCCTTAGGAACATCGAGGTTTGGAAGGTTTCGTTCCAGTTCCAGACAAACGAGAACAAAAATATAACCAGAATAGTCGAAAGGCTAAGCTTTAAAATAATGTGATAAAAGGTCTGGAAAGAATTTGCTCCGTCAATAGCTGCCGCTTCGTCGAGAGATTTCGGAATCATTTTAGTAAAGTTGAAAAAAATAAGTATAAGAATAGCTGAATAAATACCCTGTCCGAAAAGTGCCAGCACAACCTGCGGAATAACAGTGCCTATCATTTGAATGCCCGAAAATTCCTGAAATCTCACGAACATCATCTGTCTCGGTATGATTACAACCGTAGTAGGTACTATAAAGGTCATCAGCACCATAACAAACCAAAAATTCTTAAACTTAAACTCAAAGCGTGCGAAGGCGTAACCCGTCATAGCTGAGATAAGTGTCTGGCAGACGGCAAGCAGCCCCGAGAACCACACCGAATTAAAGAGCGTGGTTTTAACATCCATAACCTTAGCCGCTACAACAAGATTATGTACCGTAAAGCCTCTTGGTATCCAGTTTACCGATGGAGTAATAATGTCCTCCTCGTTCATGAACGAGGTCATAAGCATACGAAGAAGCGGATAGATGAACTGATAGCTAATCAAAATCAGCACTGCATAAACGAAAAGGTTAATTATGGTTTTTCGTGTAAGAAATCTTCTCGCAAAGCTTTTCTTCATCAGAACGCACCCCATTTCTTTTGACGCTTTTTTATCTCCCTTGCTTCGCTGACCTTGCGGTCCTTAAGTAGCAGGAAAATAACTAAAATCAATAGCAACACTATAATACTGTAAACCCATGCATACGCCGATGCCGTACCGAGACCTCCGACAGAGTCATAAATCTGTGCCGTTATCATATCAAGCACGGGGTTTGTGTTGAACATACCGAGTTGAACAACAGTGAAGATTGCCGCTATCAGTATCGTCGAACGCATTATAGGTATCGTAATCTTCCACAGAATCTGCCACGAGGTCGCCGAGTCTATGGTCGCCGCTTCAATAACGCTGCTGTTAATCTTCTGTAAGCCGCTTATGAAAAGCACTATCGGTATACCCGTAAACCACAGAACCATTGAGTAATTTTGGAATAAGAATTCCAAAGCCCCCGCAATCGGCGGCGAATAACTGTACACCATTTTGAAAAGCGGATTTTCGGTTATTCCGATAGCCGAGGTTGCTCCCGTCTCCATTAAATGCGACATAACAGGTCCGGAAAGGACTATTACGGGGAAGAAGAACAACGCTCTAAATCCTGCTCTGAACTTGATTTTTTTATTAAGAAGGAGAGCCAGTATAAAGCCGATTACAATTATAGTCGGAGTATAAGTCAGCTCCATAATGAGAAAATTTACGATACTTGGTCCGAATTCGAGGTTTTTAAAGAATGCACGCTCGTAATTCCCCAGTGCCACGAAGGTCATGTTGTAGCCTTCGATGGTCTGCTTTACATCGAAAAAGCTTAGGTATGCGGTGTAAATAAAAGGATAAGCGACAAAAACGATAAATCCTATGAGCCACGGAAGAAGAAACAGGTAGCCGAGTATATTCTGCCGCTTTGTGTTTGACTGTTCTTTTAATTTTTTCACGCTGCTCCCCCTTTACTCATAGCCGCCGATTTTCCTGATACACTTATTCCGCTGTAATTTACCTCATTGTCAGTATAATTGATGATTACTCTTGTTCCGTCCTCGTAGGTGTTCATTATAACACCGTTTTCGAGCACCTCACGATTTATCCACTTCTTGCCCATGACACCGCCTAAAATATCACCGACTGTATCATAAACATCATTTATTATATCCTTGTAAAGTGAATATTCCGTAGAATAATAATTCGAGGAGTTAGTCGATGAAAGATGATGGGCAGGCTCAGCAGTCAGAATAAACGACGGATAAACATTATAATCTATCATTCTTAGCATATCCTCGTTGGTGTAGAACGAGAAGTTGGCATACGGCGAATACAGCTCCATTGTTCCCGCTAGAACAAGCTCTAAGAAAGGAACAGTATCGGTCTCCATAATGTACTGTGTCGTAAGCACAGGTGTATCTAAAAATCTGTCAACATACTTCCACATATAGGAGTTCGGTGCAACCGCATTTATTCCCATATCAATGCTCTCAAATGCATTTTGATAGAGCTTAATAGCCTCAGACATCGAGGTGGAGGAATTTATATCAGATGTGGTATGGCTTACTAGAAGGTTTGAAATTCCATCTACTGTCATAGTTTTTGCGCCGATTTTTTTCGCCTTTTCGGTCTGAGAAATTAGCCATTCAGCGGTTTTTGAGGGGCGTGCAAAGGCTATTTCGGACACAGGGTAAATATCGCTCCAGAAAATTTTCTGCGTTGCACCTCGTCTGCTTTTGTGATAAGCCTGATTGCCAGGTAAAAGCATTTGAAGGTTATTTATTCTTACATAATCCTGTGAAAATGATACATCAATACCCTTACCGTTCATTTCGGTGAAAAGAGCTTTAAAATCTCCGCTTATCGGCTTAATTTCCCACGGCTTACCCGATGTAACGCCACCCTTTTGGAAACCGAGAAGCCCGGAATTTATGTTATTTATTCCGTCTTCGGTAAGCTCATTTAAAATATCCGAAACATTATCAGCCGTAGTCACTACGACATCGCTGTAACCGATAACGCCCTTTTTAATATCACTCATCAGAAAATCAAGACGAATAGGCATTTCGCTGCCGCTTATTTTCTCTGTCAGTATTTGCTGTTCAATTAAATGCTCTTTATACGCAAGCGCCATTCCTACATAATCGGCATCATCATTATCAAGGAATTTATAAGTAATCGACACATCATAATGGCTGCGTTCTGGGAACAAGCGGAAATAGCCCTTATCAGCACGGTTATATATCTGATAAATTAAGTTGTTGTAATTAAATTTTGCATAACCATAGGTATAGCTAGTGGTGTTTTCTTCGGGAGAAACGACGATTTCCATACCCTCTGCACCCTTATCAGCCCACGCTACGAACGCCTTTTGCTTGTCACCGTGCGCAATACCGAACACGGGCATAACAGGATTTTTATATTCCATAGCGCCCGTAAGCGTTGACTCTGAGTAAGTAAGCTCGGCTGGATTTTCGCCGTAAACCACTCCAATATAAGGACGCAGGCTGGCAGTATTATCTACAAAGCGTATAAGCGCGCCTGAACCGTCCGGAACAAAGATATAGCCTGGTGTCATAGGATTTACGGTCTTGATATCGTACTTTCCTGTTTCGGGATTGTAATAAGCTCTTTTTCCGCCAGAAGCACCCAAAAATGGAGTGAAAATTATTGACTCGAGAGAATTTGCACCCTCACCCATAATTTCATTGTCATAGACCTCGTAGGTTAAACCCTCATCGGTACAGAAAATATGAACATATAGCTGTAAATCTATCTCCAGAAAATCAATATCAAGCCTGTAATGTCCGTCACTGACAGTACCGAGCGTAGATTTTACGCCCTTCTCGCTTGCAGAGGATAATGTAGTCGGATTTAAAGCCGAATTATAATATACTATCGACACGAGTGAATTAGCATACGGGATATAGATAACGCCGAGGTTATCCTCCTTGTATTCGGGGAGACGGCTTTTTTCTTCGTCAGTAACCGCCGATTTTAATGCTGCGTCTATCTCGGAAACATAAGGCACATCAAGTCCTGTTTTCCAATTCGCGCCAGTAACGACATTCTCAATCATGAAAATATCACGGTCATCTCTGAAATAATACTTCAAGTTCCCCTGCTGCGTTATAAAGCTGTAGCCGTCAGTATTTGTTTCAAGGTATGTAATTTTTTCAGGTGGCATTTTGGTGTCTCGTGCAGTTGGGATATAGACTGCCGCAGATGCACAATTGACTGTGAAAATTAAAGCTACACCCACCGTTAAAACAACACTTCTAATAGGTTTTTTGAACATTAGCAATCAACTCCCTTACAATAGATTCGATAAACTGAATAAACTGCTCACCTAAAATCATCAGGTTAAATAAAATTATTATTGCTATAAGCATAAATGCGGCGGTGATAATTAGGCTTACAATGTTATTTTTGACGTTATAATTATGCATTTCCTGAAGTCCGAGGTAAATCAGTACCACCGACCAGATTAAGCCGATATTTACAAGTAAATCCAGCAAAAACACTTCATTAAAGGTAACAACATGAGTTAAAATAGTAAAGAGTGTTAAGGCAACCGTCGCTGGCAAGGAGGAATACGAAATAAGCATGAAAATATCCTTTAGCGAGCCTTCTCCATCCTTGATTGATGTAACGAGATAATTCGAAACGATAAAAAGCAGAACTATTCCGATAAAGCCGCCGATTACAACTCCCATATCCATATCCTCAACTTCGGTATACTGGAGTATAAACGCCTTTCCCGTCTGGAAAAACATAAAAGCCGCAAAGAACAAAACAAAGAAGAAAATAGCTGTCGGAACCGAGCCCTTTTGCTTTCTTTTGAGATAATAATAAGCATCTAACGGGTGTCTCGCAACATGACCTGCAAAGAATATATTCTGAAGCCTTGGATTCTTCGTAACCCTTTGAACCTGTGTGGTTACGAAGGTTTTTACCACCTTTTTCCTATCGATATATTTATAAACAACTCCAAGGAAAACAACCGCAACAATTATGAGTAAAGCCCAAAGGAGATTATCCATCAGCCAAGTATTTCTAGTCTCCCAAAATGCCTGCGAATAATAATATCTGCTACCCGAAAGCTTAAAATGCTCTGCGGCTTCCTCATATTGCTGTGTGTATAATAACGCCTTACCTAGCCCTCTGTGGGCTAACACAGACATCTGATTATAACGAAGCACACCATTCCATGAATTTGCTGACTCGGCATAATAGCCCTTGTCGAAAAGTGCAAGGCTGTTATAAATCGAGAGTGTGTATTCTGTCGGAGTGTAGCTCTGCACAAAGGATTTTTCACTATCGAGCGTCCAGATTTCACCTGTCGGAGATACCGCAATTGATGCTAAAGCCGAATACATACCAGCTATATCCTCGGGAGTTTTATCCGCTCCAAACATGAAAATCAAGTTACCATCATTTGAATAAACGCAAATATACCCTGATGCATCGGCTGCGTATATTATGCCGTTTTCGCCGACATATAAATCAATTAAATATTTATCCGACCACACACCGTCAGTAAACATATTACTGCCCGCCATGTTATGCTTTTTTAGCCCAAAGTCATTGCTTCCCATCGAGGTCGAATATATAATGCCGTTCTTGTCGCAGAAAACATTGGAGAAGGTCATCGGTACACGGTCTAGGAGATTTGCCTTCTGTGCATCGGTGTAGAAAACATCAAGTATTTTATCAAGCAGCGAAACCGTAGTTTTGTTGCTTGAAAAGTATCCTAAAAATTCACCCTCTACAGAAAGCTGAATAATACCGTTATAAACACCCTCGCCGATTATATAAATGTTTCCGCGAAGATCAACCGCTACACGATATGGCGAAAACACCGTATCCCCAAACGACGGAGAGGTAGGTTTCACGAAGCTTCTGACAAGCTCCCCGTCCACACTAAACTTATGTACGGCAGCAGCACCTGTGTCTGCCACATATACGAAGCCGTCGTCGGTTACATAAACGCCTCTCGGAGTCATCATTTCGTCAGAAACTATTTCGTTTATAACCTCATCGGTTTTAGGGTTATACACGACTATTCTTGAGTTACCGGTGTCTGCGATATATAGATTTCCGTTCGTGTCGAAAAACAAATCCTCGGGATTATTAAGGCTCAAATCGGTAACAGTTCTGTCGGGAAGATATGCGTCCTGAGTGCGGACAAGATTACCCTTTCGGTCGAGCGAGTATGTGAAAACCGTAGACTGTGCCGCAGACACAGGCAAAATCATAATTGGCAAAACTAGAATAAGCGTAAAAAGTATAACTAGTATTCTTTTTTTCATGTTTCACCTACTTAATTCCGGAATGGCTCATGGTGTTCATTACCCTTGACTGCATTGCTATGAAAATGATAAGGTTCGGAATGAACAGAATAAGCGAAGCGGCGGCGGAAATACCTGCCATAGCAGGATTATTTCCGATTGTAAAGGTATTTAGGTAATAACCGAAGGTTTTTAAGGTCTCATCAACGATATAAAAATTCGAGGACTCCACAGAGTTCCAGACTGCTTGGAACGAAAGAATTGCAACCGTGGAAAGCGCAGGCTTAATCAGCGGAAATACTATTCTGAACAGTATCCTAAGCTCCCCCGCACCATCTATCCTTGCCGCTTCAAGCAGCGAATCGGGCACCTGGTCTACGAACTGCTTAACAAGGAATAGTCCGACAGGCATTGCAAGCATAGGCAGAATATGTGCAAGTACGTTGTTATTAAGTCCCAGATTAACTATTATTAAATAACGTGGCACCATAACCGCAACAGGCACAAACATCATTGCCGCCTGATTAAGGCTTAAAAGCCAGCCCTTAGCACGAAACTTCTTTTTAGAGAGGGCATACGCCGACATAGCTGTTAAAACAACCGAAGCAATTACCGTAATAAGCGTTATAAAAAGGGAGTTGAGCAAATATCTCATCATTGGAACACCGGTGGCTGAGGTCATACTCCAGATAAACTTAAAATTGTTTAGTGTTGGCTGCCTGACTATAAAGGTCGGAGGAAATCGAAATATTTCGTCAAGCGGCTTAAATGCGTGGTTTATGATATAAATTACAGGTAAAATCATAAATATCGCAAGCGGAATAAGTATCACATAGAACTTTATCTGTGACACGCTGAAGCGTTTTGGATTTATTTTTGTACCTTGAAAGCTCATAATTTCATACCTCCTATTCTTAATCAGATTCGCCGAAGAATTTATATGCAAACTTTGAGAATATCCATACAATTGCGAGAAGCACCACCGCAAGAGCGGCAGCATAGCCCATTTCATACCGCTGGAAGCCGTAATCCTCGATATGGTTTATGATTACCGAGCCTGCATACTGCGGTGTTGGATTTCCGCCCGAAAGCTGAGTGCCGATTGAACCGTTGTTGAATGCACCCACTATCGACATAACCGCACCGAAAAGCATCTGAGGCTTGAGCGATGGAATAGTGATGTAAATAATCTCCTGAAAACGGTTTCGTATTCCATCAATATATGCTGCCTCATATAGCTCCTCGTTTATATTGAGAATACCAGCTAGCATTGCGAGGAAGCCGATACCCATTGCACTCCAAAGAGAAACAAATATCATGATATTCATTAAAAAAGCGGGGTCCTGTAAAAACTGCAAGGGCTTATCAATAAAGTTGTTCTCAATTAAAAAGGCGTTAATGATACCAGTCTGATTTCCTGAAAAAATCAGTCGCCATATAACCGAAATAAATATCGGGCCCGCCATTGAGGGGGTGTAAAGTGCCAGTGCAAGCAGGGTTCGAGGTCCTGCTTGAATTTGTGCCAGCATCCACGCCAATATGAACGAAAGCACGAAACCGCCTGGTCCTATAATAAGCGAAAACTTTATTGTATTTGGTAAAATATTTTTGAAGAAAACACTGTCCTGAGTGAACATTGTTATGTAGTTCATAAGTCCGGCAGGCTTTATATCCCCGATAACATTAAAATGTGTCAGCGATAAGCCTATACTGATTGCAACAGGAACAGCGATAAAGAGGGAAAATAGTATTCCATAAGGCATTAGGAGCAAAAATGCGTGCATGGCATCTCGGCTCGAGAGCTTGCCTTTTTTCTTTTTTATAACAGCGGTACTCATTTTATGCCCTCCTTCTCTATTTTCTCGATTATCCAGTCAAGCTCACGGACGTGATAATCGACACCCTCGTCAAGAAGTCCGAATTCCGTCATCTTTCGCTTGAACTCACGCTGTATATCAATCATGCTTAAGTCTATTGCCACACGAGCAGGCGTTGCGCTGAACACCATGTCGTTCCAAATATCGGAAATGCTTCTTTCAAGCATATATTCTCCTGGACTTCTCGGTGTATCGCGGAGCCATTTTACACTTTCGAGTATGACCTCCAAATCCTCACTCGCAATGGGTGCCTCCTTGATAGCCTCCATATTTGCCGACAGCCAGTACATTCCGTAAATCGACTGTAATGTAAAGGCATACTGCTTCTGAATATCTGTACTGGTCCACCATTTTATATAGTCCCAGCTTGCTTTTTGCTTTCCGCTCTCGCCAAAGATAATGGCACCCTGACAGTTTGAAACGAACCAGCGCTGTACCACTCCCTCATCGTCAGCGATACCTGGCATCGGAGCAAGTTTCCACTGCCCCATAAGCTCGGGAGCACCACGTTTTAAGATAATATAGTTATTTAAGTCTATAATTCCAACTGGTGTCTGACTAAATCTAAACGCTGAGAAGAAGCTAGGCACCTGTGTTTCGAGAGCATAGGTGGTGAACAAATCGCCGAGAAGGCGGATACCATTAACAGCGTTAGGTTCGTCAATTGCCGCCGCTAAGCCATCATCTGTGTAAAGTCTGCCGCCGCTCTGATAAATAAGCGGAACAGTCTGATAAAACCATTTGTAGCCGTCACCCGAAGCAATTGGCAGATAGAAGCTCATGTTAAATCTTTGAAGCTCGCTCATCATTTCCGAGACGTCGCTCCAAGTGTCAGGAACAGACAAACCGAGTTGTCTGAACACATCTTCACGGTACACAAGCGAGTTAAAATCTACCATCTCGGGAACAGCATAAATACCGTCGTTAAACACCGCGCCTGTGAATGCGCCTGGAGTGGTTCTCGAAGCAATCTGCCAAAAATCATTAAAGCTGGATAAATCAAGAAGTGCGCCTCTTGATGCCAGAGCAAAGGTTGTATGCGACTGAACACCGAGTGCAATATCAGGTTCGGTTCCTGCGGCACATGCCAGCACCAGCTTATTTACATCAGGCATTACCGATATGCTGACTTTCTGCCCCGAGGTCGTGGTGTACTGTGTATCGGTAAGCTTTTGAAGTGCGTCAACGTGCAAAACAGTACGGTTTACCCATACATTGAGTGCTTCAAAATCTGATTTAATTGAGTATTTCGGCGAAACAAACGACGCTATTATTTGGTCGAACGAGGATTTTAAGGAAGCAAAAAAGCCCGCATTTTCCTTAGGCAAATCCTGATTTTCACCATAAAGATAGAACTCATTAAGCTCAAAGCCTTGCTCTGTCAAGGAATCAAGGCACTTACTGGCACTTTGCAAAATTGAGCTTGTGTTTCCCGATAGCATCTCGATATTTAGCGGCAGCTCATCAGGCTTTTCACGCAGCTTATCAAGATAAACCAACGCTTCGGTGAGAGTTGATAATGTCGAGGAGTTCTTTCCTTTTGACGAATACACCGACAATTCCTCTATAATCGCTCTCAAAAGCACGTCATAAGAAGCTAAATAATCCTCAGTTTCGGGAATGTATTTTAGAAGCTTCCAGGTACGGTTTTCGTCAATCTCACGTCCCGTAATCTTCTTTATTTCAAGACTAAATTGATTGATGTGATTTGTCAGGAGCTGAAGCCTGTTCATTGCATTAGCAAGCGGCTCAAGCTCGGTTCTGAGCGATAGGGTGTGCAATCCCTTTGTGAGATATAATTTATAAGGCTCGCCATTTTCATCTGTGAAAAATTCGTGGTGCCAGTTTGAGTCGGCGTATGCCTTAAGTCGGAACGAAGCCGCCTCGGCAAAAGGCACCTCGCCGTCAATTTTAAGTGTTACAAAGTTATCAAAATCCTCGGTAAAGGGCTGAGCATGCATGGTGAAGCAGTATAAGCCGTCAGCGGGTGCATCTATGTAATATGTGGCTTCACAGCCAGCTCCGTCCCAAAAAAGGACATTTATTTTCTTGTTTACGGGGTGTGAGGGTGAAACGCTAGGCTCTGTCAGAGCTTCAAGTTGAATATAGGACGAATTTTTAAAGCTGTAATCAGTGGAATTAACTGAATAAACTCCGTCGTAATCGGGTGCAGAATTCAAAGCCTTATATTCATCATAGCCGATTATTTTTTTATTTCCTTTTACAATTAGCTCGCCGATTTCGGCGGTGCGTGAAGTGGTATTATAGATTTCAATCTTATTAACGCCTTTATTTAATTTAAAAAGTATAGGACTATCGGTAATATAAGTCGTGTTGTAGAAATCCACAACTCTCCAGCCCATTATATTTTCCTGCGGAGGTATCGTTTCGTCGCCGTATCGGTCAAGCGGGAAAGCCTTTGTGCCATCTTCCCAGAAAATCGGGATATCTATGTTATTTGATTCAGAATATTGCTCCTCGTCATTAATCTTAACCGAAAAGGTTAGGTTCATGAAGCTTTTGTCTTTGATTTGGTAATTAAGCGCAAGAGAATAAAGCCCCTCCTCAGGTGCATCAATGTAATATTCGGCAGCTTCACCATAACCTAGCTCGCTTTTGCCTCCATCTGGTTTTACAGTTAGGGTTACATCGGAATTTTTACTCGCAAGCTCCAAATTTTCTCTTAAAAATTCGACATATGCAGTATTATTTTCACCTAAGGAATTCCGAAGCAGAGCCTCCGCTGAAACAAGCTCATTCGGCAAAACCTCGTCACAGGTTATATCGCTGCGAAGTAGGAAAACCAGCATAATAACCGCGGCAATTATCACAACAGCCAAAACAGGTGTAAGTATTTTTCTAAGTTTCATGGTAATCTCCATTTCCCCTTGTGATAATGTAGGGGGAGCTAGCTCCCCCCATGATTATAATTAATTCTTACATTCCATAATACTTAACTAACGCTTCGTCCAAATCCTTCCACTTAGCCTCCCAACGCTCATTGAATAACGTATTCCAGTCGTCAAGATGTGAATATATCTGGTCAAGCCAGTTAGCATCAGAAATCTTTGCGCCTACTACATCGGGGTTATTATACTGTCCCCACTCGTAGTTGATGTCAACAGTATCGCCCTCACGGTCATATTGCCAAGGATAACACTTTGAAGTAACATCAAAGAATTCACCCGCTTTCCAGAGCTCGATAATCTTGTGCCAGCCAGGAGTTTTGTCAGGGTCAGCCAGTCCCTGATGTGAAGGAGAAGTATACCATGCCTCCATTTGTGCATCAAAGCCATCGCCAGTTACTAAAGGAAGCGAGTCGTTAAGTGATGAGCGAAGAGCACCCTTGTCATCAAACATCTGTGCCGAACGTGCCTCGATTGAACGGATATCGCCGCACCAGAACTTCGCAAATTCGTATGTAAGCTGAAGCTTTGCATATTCCTCATCGTTTAAATCGCTGTTTCCGTCATCCATTGCATAATTGTGGATAGTGAACGGGTCAAGCACTATACCAACTGTATTACCGACATAATCGGTCGAGGGGCGGGGATAAATATCCCATTCATCGGCGGTGTATGCCCAAGAGGCTGGGTCGGGATTTAAAATATCGGACATCATCCAAGGGTCACCTGGGTTTGTTAGAACCTTACCGCTGTAGAACGCCTTGAATTCCCATGCATAATCGTCGCCGAAGGCTTTGGCAGCGTTTCCTAAATCAACCTGCACGCTTAATGCGTTCTGTCCCCAAATCGGAATGTATTTAAGGAGTGCTTTCATTGCATCAGAGTTAAAGCTTACATAAGGATCATTTTCACCTCTGTTTGTAAGGCTGTAAACGAAATCCTTAGTACCTGTGCGTAAAAAATCCATTGGTATGTAGCCGAGTCCATAATATTTATTCTTCTCTGAATGTGAAATAAAATCGGTATAATCATCGATTGTCCAGTCAACTGGCGGTACATCGATATTCTTTTCATTTGCAAGAGTCTTGTTTACGAAAACACCCCAAGGAATTAAATACTGCGGCAAGCCAAACTGCCCGCCCTTAAAGCTCATTGTCTCCATAACCGCTGGATTAAAGGTCTGATAAACGGGATCGTCCTTGAATACCGAAATATCAGCAACCATTCCTTTAAGAATATCGTTAACCATATTGTCCGAAGCGATTAGATCGGGATATTTTCCGTACTCGTTGCGGAAGTTTTCTCTTTCCTGGTCCCACGAGGTTCCGCCATCATTTGCTCCGTCAACCTTTGCGTAAACATTGATTTTAATATTAGGATAAATTTGGTTGAAGGCCTTCGCAACCGCATAAGCTGCCGCTTGATTTTGTCCCGTTAGGTCAGCAGGTGTCAGCTCCTGATGTCCAAGGTCCTTCATGTACGAGCCGTCGCCCGCCCACATCATTACATTGATTTCGCCTGCGGTATCAGCAGCGATTGGCTGATAGGTACGTGTACCGTCCGTGCTTGTGCCTGCACTCGGTGTATTTGTTTCTGCTCCGTTTGCGGAAGTAGCATCGTTCGATTTTGGCGCATCGGTTCCCCCATCGTTCGTGGCGGAATTGCCGCAGCCGCTTAATAATGTCGCTATCATAACAGCGGATAGCAATAAAGATAAGAATTTTTTCATAATTTCAAACCATTCCTTTCATAAGTTTTGGGGAAACCAATTTCCGATTTTGTGTAATCTCCCAGTTTTTGTCCCCCAATATAATCCTGCACCTACATTAAAACACAATTTTTTCATTTTGTCAACACTTTTTTGAAAATTTTTACTTAAGAAAGCGATTTCCTATTGCTTTTTTCTTGTGCATAGTGTATAATATGTTTATCGGACGTTTTAACAAGCGTAAAAATATAGCTTACACACAGAAAGGATAACTTGATATGGCAACCTATAATTACGAAAACGGAACCTTCATCATACACGGATACGACTCCACGCCGCCGTTTTGCAGTTTTTTACCAGGGCTCACTGGTGCAAACGGCACACCGATGTGGTCCTTTTATTGTAACAGAGGGCAAGGGATATGCTCATTCGGGATTGAGAACAAAGCAAACTCCATAATGGAGTTTTTCCCAGCAAATTCTGCATATCAACATGTTTCCATGCAAGGCTACCGAACCTTTATAGAAGAAAGCGGTGGAGTTTTAGAGCCGTTTGCAGTTGGCGGAGCGGGTGAAAGAGAATTTAAAATCTCGCCTAACAGCCTTTCTATAAGCGAGACAACAATGGACTGGAAATTCGAGGTTACATACTTTATAATGCCAGAGGAGGATTTTCCGGCTATGGTTCGCCGTGCCAAGCTCACTAATATTTCGGGAGCGAGGAAGTCGGTTAAAATCCTTGACGGTGTACCGCAGATAATTCCCTACGGCGTTACAACAGGTGCTTATAAGGAAATGTCAAATCTTCAGAAAAGCTGGATAAATATAGCTGGAATGGAGCATAATCTCCCCTTTTACCATTTACTCACAGTTCCAGGGGACGAAGCTGAGATAGATACTCTCCAAGGTGCATATTTTTATCTGAGCTTTAGAAATGACGGTGAAATAATACGCCCCATAATAGACACAAGCTTAATTTTCGGCGAGGACGTTTCGTTTAAAATAGCGGCAAAATTCCCCGTCCCACCCCAAAAACAGAATTTCACCAATAAATATTCCTGCGCTTTTACCCCTATTTATGATGATATAGAAAGCGGCGAAACCATAAGCTGGAACAGCCTAATAGGCTTTGCGGCAGATATAGACACATTTGCAGAACGTTCGTATTCGCTCTGCAATGTGAAATACTTAGACGAAAAGGAAAAACGTGCCGCATTAACCGAGAGCGAGCTTTCAAAGGTAATTGAAACCCACACGGGAAATCCGCTTTTCGACGGCTTTATCCGTCAGTCATATATAGACAATATGCTAAGGGGTGGCGTTCCCTTTGTGCTGGCGGACAAGATTATTCACCTTTTCTCCCGCAAACACGGCGACCCTGAGCGAGATTATAACTTTTTCTCAATAGCGGCAGAATTCTTTTCACAAGGCAACGGCAACTTCCGTGATGTTTGCCAGAACCGCCGAAATGATGTGTTTTTTTACCCCGAAGCGGGTGAATATAATATAAAAACCTTTTTCTCGCTTATGCAGGCGGACGGCTTCAATCCTCTTGAGGTTAGAGGAACGACCTTTAGCATCAAAAAAGAGTGTATGGCAGAATTTAAGAGACTTATGTCAACAGTTAAAAATCCCGAACCGATTGAGAAGCTTTGTCAGTCGTCGTTTACCGCAGGTCAGATAATGAACACCATTCATCAGAGAAACGTTATTGTGACGGGCAGCGACATTGATTTTCTCGTAAGCCTGTTATCACTTTCCGAACAGAATATCGAGGCTGTGTTTGGCGAGGGGTACTGGATAGACCACTGGACCTATCTAATGGACCTAATCGACAGCTATCTCTCGATTTATCCCGATAAAAAGGATAGTCTGCTTTTTGAAAGCAAGGACTACAAATTCTTTGAAAGCCCAGTAAGAATACGCCCCCGCCGTGAAAGCTATGTCCTCAAAAACGGTAAGCTAAGGCAGTTAGGTTCAATTGAACGCATTAAAAACCGTCCCGACAGTGCATGGCTCAAAACCCATTCGGGCGAAACATACAAAACTACGCTTTTTGGAAAAATGATTTGCCTCGCTGTAGTAAAATATCTTTCACTCGACCCTATCGGCTGCGGTCTCTCGATGGACGGCGGCAAGCCTGGCTGGAACGATGCCATGAACGGACTTCCTGCACTTTTCGGCAGCGGAATGGGCGAAAGTCTGGAGCTTGGCAGAATGGTTGCGTTTCTCCGAAACATATCGGGCTACAAGCGTGCCTTTATACCAATAGAAGTCGGCAAGCTTATGCGTGACACGAGAAAAATATATAAAAACAGCTCTGACCCATTCGAGCAATGGAATTTAAAAGCTGAATTGCTTGAAAGCTTTAGAGAAAGCCTGCTTCAAGGCATTTCAGGCGAGGAGGAGGCTGTCCCTGAGGTTATGCTTAACGAGGTGTTCGATTTAATGAAGAACAGGCTTGATAACGGTGCAAAAAGGGCATTGGCTCTTGGTGACGGCATAATGCCGACATACATTACCTTCACTCCCACTAAAACTAACGAAAGCGGTTTCGTTTTAGGCATGGAACCAACTGTTATGCCGACATTCCTAGAAGGTCCCGTGCGATATTTAAAGACAATTGACGATGAAGCACAGTCTCGTGAAATCTATCAGAAAATCAAGGAAAGCGATTTGTACGATAAAAAATTACATATGTATAAAACCTCGGTCAGCCTCGATGAATGTGGCTACGAAATCGGACGCATACGTTCATTTTCTCCTGGCTGGCTCGAAAGAGAATCGATTTTCATGCACATGGAGTATAAATATCTGCTCGAGCTGCTTCGTGCCGGGCTTTACGACGAATTTTTCAGCGATATTCAAACCGCTTTACCCCCGTTTATGGACCCTGCCGTTTATGGTCGCTCAACGCTTGAGGGCAGCTCCTTTATCGCTTCATCAAATAATCCTGATCCCACAATCGTAGGACGTGGCTTTGTATCGAGACTTTCGGGCAGTACATCTGAGATTATTTCGATGTGGCAGCATATCTTCTGGGGAGACAAACCCTTTTTCATGGAAAACGACACGCTCTGCTTCCAGCTTAAGCCTGTTCTTCCCGAATGGCTTTTCGACGATAACAACGAAATCTGCTTCACCCTTCTCGGAAAAATCCCCGTCACCTACCAAAACCCAAAGCGTAAAAACACCTACGGCAATAACGCGGTGTGTATAAAACAGCTCAGGGTTGTTCATAATAACGAAGAAATAATTGTAGAAGGCGGTAAAATCGAGGGCTTATTAGCTCATGATATAAGAGACAGTAAAGCTTCATTAATTATCGCAGTTTTAGGATAATTCATATTGTTTATTCTTTTCATTTTCATGTTTTCTCTCAAATATAGGGGTGGTGTATATGCCACCCTTATATTTTTGTTAATGTTTTGTCGAATATAACTATTGAGTTAATACATCTAATATGGTATAATCATCTATACTGAAACCATAATGTAACTTTATATATAAAAATAGCTAAATCGAGGAGAGAATTATGAAAAAAACAATAACAGGAAAGTCATTAAGCAACAGGATTATATCGCTAATATTAAGTTTATCGATGATACTACCGATTATGATTAATGTCGGGGGTACAGTTGTGGCGGAGACTGGCGACGATAACCGTGCTGAATTAGGTACATATAAAGACCTCGGCGACTTTATCACGCTAAGTGATACGGGCTTACCTGATTTGAAAATAATCATTGGCGGCGATGCATTTAAGCTCAATTCAGAGGATTTATCGCTTGAACTTGACGAGATGTTTAAGATGCAGTTCGGATTCTCCGTAATGGCAGTAAATGCAGGAGAAACGCTCGAGACTACATATTATTACGAGCTGCCTAAAGAGCTAAGTATGCCCGAATACGGCGTTTCAAAGTCAGCATCTGACGGTATTGGTGTTGTTGCAGATTTTAAGATAATAAAGACAACAAGCGGTAAAAAATACATTCAATGCGACTTCACCGATTACGGCAAAGGCTTATATGAGGCAGGCTTCTCAATGGCTTATGCTTTTGCCGCTTGCTTTGCAAAAGCCGATTTTATAGGTAAATCGGGGATAGGTACAAGCTTTAATCTGTTCGGAAAATCATACAGTCTTGACTTCGACGTTATCCCCACCGACAGCGACATTCCCGGTCTTTCAAAAACCGCAATCGGTGAATATGACAACAAAACAAAGAAAGCTAAGTGGGAAATAGTAGTTACTAACGGCGACAATGCTGTTGATATAGATACACTCTCAATTAATGATATTATGACCGCAACAGGCGGCATAGGCGCCGCACATACTTATGTTGCAGGTTCGCTTAATGTCTCTGTAAAAATAGGCGACACCGATTATCCAGTTACTCTGCTTAACGATTTAGCCGAAAGTAGCAGCTTTACATACGAGCTTAAGGACTTAATTGATACAGCTAAAACCACTCACTCCGCAGCGCTTACCGACAAGGCAGCTTGGAAATCCGTTACATTAACTTACGAAACAACGCCAAATGACAAGGTGTTTGATTCAGCAAGCGGCGACAAGCTTGACGGACAGAGTCTTAATCAACGCTCGCTTATGAACAAGGTCGATTTATTAAAAACAGGCTCGACTGACCCCATTCGTACGAAATCCGCCGCTGTAACCATAACACAGGACTGGATTAATAAGGGTGCAAAGGGTAACGATATTGCTGATGCTGAAGATGATACAGGCAGAACCATCAGAACATTAAGCTGGGAGCTTTTTGCAAACGGCAATTATCGCAATATTGAACAGAGAATAACTGACTCCCTGCCAGCACTTGCAAACGATACAAGCCACACATATAAGGAGGGTAGTGTTAAGGTTATTGACGCTGATACTCTCGCCGATTTAACTTCAAGCTTCATAATTACTATTAATAACACAAGCGAGCCTACCCTATTACTCGTCTCAAAAACCGCAATTCCAAATAAATTAAAAATAACCTACGATACCCTGCTTGATATATCTAACGCAGAGTATAAAAATATTTCAGACGTAGACAACAATGTAATGTTCGAATATAAATATACAGGTACAGGCGACTGGGGCGGCAGATACAAAAGGGGTGTGGGTGTCGGCATGGGCTTCAGCGTTGTCGAAAAGACAGGCGTAAGCTTCGACCCCGCAACTGGAAATATTACCTGGAAGGTAGTATTAAACCACAATAAATCAGATATCGAAAACGTTGTTTTAACTGATATAATATCTGCTGACCAAACGTTTGTTGGGGTACAGACAGGTAAAACCGATACCACACCACCAAGCTTTATAACAAATGTTCCCACACAAGCTGGTGATAAAGTCGTTATTAACATTGATAATAATGCCGTATATGATTCCGCTACTTCAAAAGGCACTGAGCTCACCTTCTATATAGTTACAAAGGCTAAATATACAGGCTTCAAAAAAGACGGCGAAATATACACCTACGAAAACACAATTGACATGAGTTGCAAAAGAATAAGCGGTAGTAAAGAGACACTAACAGCAACCGCCGTGGGTTTATATAATGTACTCCCCGAATTGCTCGAAAAAAAGTTAATCAACTACGATTATGCCACACATACTGCAACATGGCAGATAGACTTTAACAAAATGGGTATATCGCTAAGTGGTGTTGTTATTACCGATACATTGTCGGAAGGTCATAAATATATAGCAGATAGTATCGCAAGTAATAATGGCACTTTCGTTTATACTGATAATGGCGGAACTAATAGTATCACAGCTACTTCTATTACAGGTCCCCAAACAATTACATACCAAACTGAAATTTCAGACAAAGCAAGCTTCTTTGCACCTGATTTAACTAAAGACACCTTAAATCAACCGAAAAAAATCACTAACACAGTATCACTTAGCGCTACTGGGCTCGGCGGTACATATAACGCAGCCGCATCACATACAATACGTAATTCACTTCTGTATAAGACTTCCGACCAAGGAAAAGCAATTACAGCAGAAGTAATGGATAAAGAATATGTAAATTGGCGTATTGTTATAAATCAAAACTTCACAAGCTTTGATTATGATACCATGGGAGTAATCAACGACAGACTGCCTGATAATTTACTTCTAGACAGCAGCAGTATTAAATTCTATAAAGCTAGCATTAATGCCGTTACAGGTGAAGCGGAAAACACTGGCTCACCATTAGTAAACGCAGAAACAAGCACATACACCAAATACACCCGTACCGCAGACAGCGATCGTAAAATTACAGACAATACATTTTCTTTTAAATTAAAAGAGGCTCAAGCTGCCATTGGCGGTAATGTTAAAGATTGTTATGTTCTTGAATTCGGAACTGATATAATTAACAACGAAGAAAAAGGCTCGATGTCGTTTAAGAACTCCGTATATTTTGGCGGCATGGCTGAAACCGTTACCAGTAACGAGGATAAAATCAATGCAGTTGATTTCGATTTAGATGCCATTGCAAACTCGTTTGGTGTTATAAACATTATTAAAACAGATGAAGATGTAAGTACTTTTAAAATCAAGGGTGCAGTTTTCGAGTTGTATCAACAGATTGCTGGTAGCTATGTCTATATCAGTAGTGTCACCACCGATGCAAATGGCAAGGCAACCTTTAGAAAAATTAAGCCTGGCGCAACTTATCAAATTCGAGAAGTAACAATAGATAATTACTGGAAATCGACGGCAGTGTATACTCTCGATAGCACAGCGCAAACGACGACAACAGATATCGACGATACTATATATTATTCAAGTTTTAATTTTACAGGCGCAGCAGGAACCCATACCCTCGATGTCACCAACGAGCGTATGGAAGGCTCTGTAAGCATAAGCAATATAGTAAAAGATTATGCCACACTCTCTGGTAAATACGGCAAAACAGGTAACGGCGATTTATTAAAGCAAGCACTCCTCGAGGGTGTTGTGTATAAGTTTGTTCCTGCAACTGGAACTGATACTGATGCTTATTATGTGGTAACAACGTTAAATGGTAATAAAGATAAAACCATACTTATGCTTTGCGACAGTGATGGTACAAATCCCACTACCGAGCTTGGCTTAGTAACCCAAGGTACAGTTATCACACAACATATGGTACCCGACGGTATAATTAAGCTTACAACCTTCAAGGAAACTGTTGACTTTGGGTACGACGGAAACTCGAATACAACAGATACTACCGCAACATACAACATCGGCGGAAAAAATACCGACAATACTAACAAAGACATCGTCAACGAAATCGCAAAGGCAAACATCTCCTTCACAAAGCAAAATCAATATAAGGATTCTGCCGATACCACTTTACAATCAGAAGCTGGTAAGTTCATTAACGATGTAACCTTTAAGCTTTATCAGGTGGTAGGCGGCGCCAAGGTTGAAGATGCAGTAGCAACCGTAAGCACAGGAACAAGTGGGGTTTATACATTTTCAGGCATATTATACGGCGATTATGTTATTGAGGAAACCGCACCAAATGGATATATAACTGGTTATTCTGCTAACGTATCATCGTATGGTGTAGCAGTAAAAATGAATACCGCAAAAACCACAGGAGCAGTCGATAAAAAAGCTCAAACAATCGGCAGTGACACTATTGCCGCACTCCCCACCGACGGCATATGGATAAACCATATCGAAGAACGCGGCATTCTCGAAATCAAGAAGGTAGACAGCTTAAATAAAAATATAGTTCTACATGGTTTAGAATTTGAACTATACACCGACCAAAATCTAACTCCTGCAAATAAAATTTGCACCCTTAAAGAAGACGGGGATACAGGTATCTATAAAATAGATTTATCAACAATAGATACTAATGTTAAAGACTTAATATATACTTCTAAATCATCAATAGATACTTACGGGAAGCTCCTCTACGGCAAATATTATGTAAAAGAGCTTAATACCCCAACCTTCTACGACCCATTGGCAGCAGGTACCGCAGTATATGTCACAAAGGCAGCCCATACTGGTACCAATGCAAGGGTGGTTGAAAATGTACCTACACAAGGTGTTAAAATTAATTTCTTCATAAAAGCCGAGGACACTTTAGGTGAAAAAGTTGCAGACAGCCAAAAGCTCAAAATCGAAGCAGTAGAATTTAAAGAAGGTGCATTCACAACTGACGGTGCAACTACCACCAGAGGTATCGCATACTCGAGCAGTACCCAAATAGCAACAGTTGGCACCGAGATTGACTTACCGCTCGGTTATTACAAGGCTACTCTCGAAAATGCCGAAACAAGCTTCGCACCTTATCTGACACCAGACCCTGTTTATATCCGTGTTTATGAGGACGAAAGCAAAGCGATAAAAATCGAGATATTAAAACCCGATAACACCCTAGATACTGATATTTCATCTAATAAGGCTGTTACAATCGAGTGCGAGCGCAAAAAATTCACCGTTACTCTTTCAACAAGTCCCGACAATGCTGCAACTGATAACGGCACAATTGCGTTTACTGACAGCACCGCTTCACCTCAAACAGGTATCCCCTACGGCACAGACAGCAAATTCATAAAAATCAAACCTAAAAACACAGGCGACGAAATATATAAAATCGACGAGTTGTTCATTGACAATGTAAAAGTAACCGATGCCACAATCCTTACAGCTATCCAAGGCACCACAGGCTACAAATTTACAAATATGACAGCAGATAAAGACGTCAAGGTAAGCTTCAAAAAGGTCGATTATGTATTAACCTCCTCGGTTGTAGGCGGAAACGGTACTATCACGGCTCCGGCAAGTACCTCTTTCGATGTACAGGATGGCGAAACTGTTGATGTTAAGTTTACCCCAAATTCGGGTTATGAGCTTGATACCGTTACTGTTGATAGCATCCCTATATCCGACATTTCGGCTATCAAATCGGCGGGCAAATACACCTTTACTAATATTCATGTCAACCATGACATCAAGTTAACTTTTAAAAAGATCGTTTATACTATTGATAAGACGGTTAACGGCAGCGGCTCGGTGAATATCGATGATACAGACCAGATTTATTATGATGATAACCGCATCTTTACCATTACCCCGAATATAGGAAACAGAATTAAAGAGGTTGAGATTGACGGTAATGTTGTAGCGCTAACTACCTTAACCGACACAGCAAATTCTGGCGAAAAGACCTATACCTTCAGCGACATACAAGCTAATCACACAATCGAGGTTACCTTTACGCCATTTATTTATGACATCACCACCAGCGTTGTAGATAACACAGGCGGTACGATAACAACCTCGGTAACTGGCATAGAATACGGCGATGATAATAGTGGTAACGGTTACAAAATCGAGTTTACACCCGATACTGCGAATGGTTATTACGTTGAAGCTATTGAGATTGATGGAACAGCTTTAACGGGTACCGATTTAACCAACGCAATAAACAGCGGCTACACTTTTGGAGCAATAACAGCCGACCATACTGTTGCGGTTAAATACTCAAATCTTTACAGTGTAACCTGCACAGACGACGGCAACGGCACTGCCGTTTCTGATGAAAGCAAGGTTCCTTATCATGGCGAGGCTGTTATAACCTTTACACCAAGTGCTGGTTATACGATTGCTTCTGTTTCGATTGATTCGACAGCCTTGAGCAAATCAGAAATAGACGACATTATCGACAACGGTGAGTTCACTATTTCTGACATCACCGCCGATACTAATGTCCATGTTACATTTAAGAATGAGTTCGACATTGTAGCCACACCACCCACAAACGGCACCATAACAGACACCGACACCGATATCCCTTATGGTGAAAACAGAGAAATTACTATCACCCCAAGCACGGGCTACACAGTTGAAACAGTGACCATAAATGGCACAGCCCTAACCACCGCAGAAATCGAAGCCATAAGAACGAGCGGTAAATTCAATATCACAAATATAAAGCGCGATTATACCGTTTCGGCAACTTTTATCAAAAAGTATGTAATCACCACCGAAATAAGCACAGGTGGTACAATAACTCCAACCGACGACTGCGTAATAACAGGTAACGACAAGGAAATAGGTATTATTCTTAATAGTGGTTACAGAATTACCGAGGTTAAGCTTGACGACACCGCGGTTAATGCCGACACCTTAGCAGATATTAAGAGCAGTAATGATTACACCTTCGAGAACATCACCGCTGACCATAAAATTTCTGTTACTCTTTCAAACGAATACACGGTCGAAACCTCAAAAACTGGCGAGGGCGCTATTACCGCTACGAAAACCGATATAGTTTATAACGATGCCTTTACAGTTGAAATTACACCTGATACAGGTTACAGATTAACAGAGGTAAAGATTGACGGTACCGCAGTTTCGAGCGATGTTTTGGCAAAGACAATCACCGACGGTGAATATGTTTTCGACCATGTAACAAAGGACCGTAAAATTTCTGCCACCTTCTCGAATAAATACACGGTTGAGACAGAAGTTTTAGAAGGCGGTTCAATTACACCGACTGACAATAATATCACCTACGGCACTGATACCACGGTTGACATTACACCGAATACAGGCTACAGAATTACAGGTGTTGAGGTAGACGGTACTCCTGTTGATGCTGATACTCTTGCCGAGATTAAGAGAACAGGCAAATTTAAGCTTGCAAATGTAAGCGGCGACCGC
>JAVBPL010000070.1:0-29123 GCA_031549645.1 Ruminiclostridium sp.
CATTTTTCTTTTGTCCCTTCTCTGTTTCTATAATGGGATTATTCACCCATGATAACATTATAACGGAAAAAGCATTTTTTTTCAAGGTGTTTTGAATTTTTAAATAGATTTAGGCAATATTGACTATTTTATTCGTCATAATTGACAAATTTGTAATCAATATTTAAAAAAACATTTGAATAAAAACGACAGACTTTTGAGTAGTGTCAGCTTATCGACGTTCTCGTTAACCGCAAGGTCGCTTTCGAAAACAATTTCGTTCCCGATAGTCGCCGTAACCTTTCCTATTACATCACCGCGTTTTACTGGAGCAGATACGCTTTCGGGCAGTGAATAGCTGTACTGGATTTTACTCGAGGTACCTTTTTCGATTACGCATTTCGGGAGCCTTATAAGCTCAATCTCCGCTGTTCTTTTAACCCCGCCCTCCACACTTATTGGAGCAAGCGTCATATAATCCACCTCGGGTGTGAACATCTGATAATCAGAGAAGCCCTTATCAAGAAGATATTCGGATAAATTTACTCTGCCATCTTCGTTTTTCGCACCAAGCACCACCGAAATTACACGCATACCGTTCCGCTCGGCACATTCAGAAAGACAATACCCTGCGTTATCGGTAGTACCTGTCTTTCCACCCAGTATTCCCGTATAATAATTCGCAAGCTTGTTTGTATTAAGAAGCTGTGTTTCACGCTCTGTGCCTGTTCTGACCGAGCTTAAACGTGTCATCATGAATTCGCTGTAAATGTCATATTTGAATAACGCAGCCGTCATCAGAGCCACATCATAGGCGCTGGTATAATGCTCGTCATCGTCAAAGCCGACGCAGTTCTTAAAATGCGTTTTTGTCATATTAAGCTCTCCCGCCCTCGTATTCATGCGCTTTACGAATTCCTCCTCGGAGCCTGAAAGATATTCCGCAACAGCAACCGTAGCATCATTTGCCGAGCTTATTACCACCGATTTTACTAAATCGTGGAGTGACATAATCTCACCTGGCTCAAGCCAGATAACCGAGCCCTCCATACTGGAAGCATACGCAGAAACAGGCACCATGTCCTCGAAGCTTACCTTTCCTTTATTAAGCTCCTCAGCGAGAATTAAGAGCAGCATAATTTTCGTAACCGATGCCATGGGGAGGCTGTCGTTTGCATTTTTCTGAAGCAAAATTTTCCCCGTAGAGGCTTCGGCAAGAACATAGGCCTTAACCTCTGGAATTTTGAATTCATTATCGCTATTATTTTCAAGTGCAGGTACGGAAATCACTGTAAACCATAAATACATTACAGATAGAAACAGTGCAGTAAACTTCTTCATTTTCTTTCTCCGTTTCGACGTTTTTATTATTTTGCATAGTTTGTACCATAATATGTATAAATCGGAAATAAAATGAGTACTCTAGAATTAAAGAAAAAAGGGAGCGGTCTTTAAAATGAATATAAAAGGTTATCTGACAGAGGGCTTTAAGCTTTTACTCTTATTTTTAGTTGGCGGGCTGGTGTACTCAGCAATCGAAATAGTTTATCGCGGTGGAACCCACCCTTCAATGTTCATTGTAGGAGGGCTGTGCTTTATTCTGGTCGGTGGTATAAACAACTATCTGAATTATGAGATGCCAATTATTTTTCAAATGCTGATTTCGTCGGTTATAATCACAGTTCTAGAATTTGTAAGCGGCTGTATTGTAAATTTATGGCTTAAGCTGGACGTCTGGGATTATTCAGAGCTGCCCTTTAATATTTTGGGGCAGGTGTGCTTAAGCTTTATGTTTGCGTGGTTCTTTCTGTCGCTGATTGGAATTTTGCTCGACGATTTTTTAAGGTGGAAAATGTTCGGCGAGGCGAAACCCCATTACCGTATTCTACCGCATCGAAACAAGGTTCCCGTGGGCGAGGGTGAGAAGGTAATATAATTTTTTATTTCTGGCAGATTTCGGCAAAATATTCACACTTTACCTGTTACAATTGTAGCAGGTATTTTTTACGCAAGAAACGGAGAAAAAAATTATGGCAGTAGAAATAAAAAATAACGGAGAGCAGATTGTTGCCGAGCTTTTCGGCGATATCGACCATCATAATCTGATGTCGATACGAAGCGAAATAGATGCACAGCTCGAATTATCGACACCTCGTTTATTGGTGTTGGATTTTTCGGGTGTGGGCTTTATGGACAGCTCGGGAATAGGGCTGATACTGGGGCGGCAAAGAATTCTTCAAGGCTTTGGGGGAACGCTGGTAGTAAAAAACACAAATAACTATATAAATAAAATCATAAAGCTTGCAGGGCTTGGCAGCGTAATTATCGACGACAAAAAAGCCGTTCATAAATAAAAGAAAGGAATAAAAAAGATGACAGTTAACAATCAAATAAGGCTGGTATTCCCAAGCCGTTCACATAACGAAGCGTTTGCACGTTCGGTAATAAGCGCCTTCGCTGCACAGCTCGACCCCACGGTTGAGGAAATCAACGACATTAAGGCGGCGGTAAGCGAGGCGGTCACAAACTCAATAGTACACGGTTATCGTGACACAATCGGAAACATAGAGCTAGTAGCAAAAATAAGAGACAACAACTCCATCTACATACGAATTAAGGACAAGGGTATAGGTATTGCCGATGTTAAGCAGGCAATGCTGCCCCTTTTCACAACGTGTGCAGAAGGAGAAAGAGCTGGTCTTGGTTTTGCGGTTATGGAGAGCTTTATGGACAAGCTGCTCGTTAACAGCAAGGTGAGCAGAGGTACCACCGTAACCATGATTAAGCGACTTAAATCTAGAAATGAATAGTCCAGACAGATTAAGCAATGAATTTATTGAGAAGAATTTCGGGCTAGTGCATTCGCTGGCAAATCGCTTCAGGAACAGAGGAATTGAGTATGAGGAGCTTTTTTCTGCTGGCTGTGTTGGGCTTGTAAAGGCGGCAAAGGGCTTCGATGAAAGCAGAGGGCTTCAGTTTTCAACTTATGCGGTACCAGTAATCCTTGGAGAGATAAAACGGCTTTTCCGTGATGGCGGAGCTGTTAAGGTCAGCCGAGGCTTAAAGGAGCTGTCTCTTAAGGTGACTAGGCTACGGGACCAGCTTTCGAAAAATGGTGGGGAACCGCATTTATCCGATATTGCAAAGCTTCTCGATATATCAGTGGAGCAGGTGAGTGAGGCCCTTGCGGTAAGTCTGCCGCCTGTTTCTCTCACTGACAGCGACGAAAGCGGAAACGAATACGACCTCCCCGTAGAAGCACCTCAGGCAAAGCTCACCGAGCTTATTGCTTTAAAACAGTCATTATCCTCTCTTTCGCCTGACGACAGAAAGATAATTGTGCTTAGATACTGGGGGAATAAAACGCAAAGTGAAATTGGCGATATTTTAGGTATGTCTCAGGTTCAAATTTCACGCCGAGAGCGTAAAATTCTTGACGACTTGCGAAAACAGTTGGTATAATTAGTAAAATCGTAAAATCATTCTAAATGAACAAAATATAACATTTTTTATAGACATTTTCACTATTATGTATTAAAAAGGCTTGTATTACACGCTTTCTTATGTTATAATCGTTATATATATGGTACAGTATCCCTTAAACAACCTTTCTGTACTTAAAAAAACGAGGTATGTCGTATGAAGAAGGCCTGGAGGATTTTTTTCACCGTTATCATTTTAACAGCTTCCATGCTATTTAATACTGGAATTTCTGTATACGAAGCCGCTGGCACTAACTACGAGGGTGCACATTTTAAAGCGAGCTACGTCCATTCCGTGTTAAATACCGACAACAGATTTCCGATAGATAGTGCAAACGTCGTAATCCAAACCACTGACGGGTATATGTGGTTCGGTGGTTACGACGGTTTACTGCGTTACGACGGTACCGATTTCCGTATCTGGAACACCATCACCGACGATGATTTTCCAAGCTCAAGCATCCGAGATTTGTACGAGGGCAAAAACGGCGACCTGTGGATTGCCACTAACGACAAAGGTCTCGTGCTTTATAGGGAAGCAAGCTTTACCGTTTTTGATAAGAATAAGGGACTGCCATCGAACTGTGTACGGTCAGTAGGGGAGGACAGCGACGGTAATATTTACGGCGGTACATCGGAAGGGCTGTTCAGGCTTACCCCCGAGGGTGAAGTAACCCAAATCCCCTTCGAAAAGAGCAAGGAACCGAAGCCTTACATAAAAGACATCACAGTCGACAAAAACGGCAACGTTTTAGGTGTTTTAAACGGCGGAGAGCTTTTTATTTACTACCCGAAGGATAACGATGTCGCTTTTATAAAGAACGATATGTATAACACCATACAGGCTCTCTCGAACGGTGATATCGCCGCTGGAACGCAGGGGCAAATAGTAAGCATAATAAGGCTTGAGGGTAAGAATATAAGCCAAAAATACTACGGCATAAACGAAAAAAGCGTAGATGCCATTTATGAAGATCACGACGGGCGTATATGGATTGCCTGCGGTACTGGAATTGACTACTTTACGAGCGATTACACCTATCACAATTTCGGTATAGCCCCACTTAACGGCTTTTTTTCCTCGGTTACTCAGGATTATGAGGGCAACTACTGGTTTGCAGCTACCGAGGGTGGAATTTTTAAAATGACAAAGAGTGCCTTTATAAACGAAAACGAGGCACACAGCGTACCCTCAGTGACTACCAATGCCATTACAAAATACGGCGGCTTAACCTATATTTCGACAAACCAAGGGCTTTATATCTATGAGCCCAATCACGGAATAATGTACGAGAACTCATTAACTAAATATATGGACGGTGTCCGTATCAGAAGTGCATTTCTTGACAGTAATAACTATATTTGGTTCAGTACCTATACCGACCATGGCTTAGTGCGTTATGACACTAGCACCGATACTTATAAAAGCTTTTTGATAAACGACGGACTTCCGTCAGAAAAAACACGCTGCGTTTTGGAGCTTAGAGACGGCACTATCGCAGTAGGTACTGCTAACGGCTTAGTATTTATTAGGGACGATAGGGTTATGCCAGCAGCAAAGGTATATGGCTTTGATACACGGATACAAACGCCTAATATAATGATTTTGTGTATGGTGGAAGGTGCCGACGGAACTCTTTACGCTGGCACAGACGGCGGCGGAATTATCGTTATTAATTCCGAAGGCATATCAGCCATAAAGGAAGAAAACGGTCTTGACGGCGGGGTAATTCTCCGTATGACCTATGATGAGGAAATAGACGGTGTCTGGGTATCAGACAACGGTGGAATTTGCCTTATAGACAAGGATAAGGTAATAAAAAAATTCGAAAAAATGCCTCCATATTCCGTTCTTGATATTTTACTTATTGAGGATAAAATATGGGTGCTTACATCCTCAAAAATCTTAATAATGGACAAAAAATTGCTCCTTAGCGGAGACACGGGATATATTGTAAACACCTTCGATAAATCCGACGGGCTCACGAGCGCAATTGTCGCAAACTCGTGGAGCTATGTTGCGCCAGATGAGAACAAGCTTTATTTTTGCTGTGATGACGGTTACAAGACTATCGCACTTAATAAAGAGTCGGATTTCAAATCCCCTAAAATAGCCGTGAACGGCATGGATGCAGACGGGGTGTTATACGAAAACTATGATAACAAAATAGTTCTGCCGAGTGGCACTAACCGTATCACCTTCACTGTTGCGCTGCTCTCGTACAGCTTCGAGACTAATTCTACTGTGCATTATATGCTTGAGGGACAGGACGAAAGCGACAATCAGCTTAATACCACTCTTGGTCTCTCGCATGAAATCTCGTATACTAACCTCAAGGGTGGTTCGTATAAGTTCGTAATCCGAGCCGTTGACGAGGCGGGTAATGTAAGTAACGAGGTGACTGTTAGACTTAGCAAAGAGCTTACCTTCCTTGAAATGCCAACAGTACGAATAGTTTTAGTACTGATAATTCTACTTGCAATCGCTATTTTCACATGGATTATGGTCAGAATGAAAAGCCATGCTCTTCTTAAAAAGCAAGCCGATTATAAAAAAATTATTTCCGAAGCAATCTCAGCAATGTCAAATGCAATCGATGCAAAGGACCCTTATACTAGTGGTCACTCGGTGAGAGTTGCTGCATATGCGGCTGCAATAGCAAGAAAGATGGGCTTTGACAGCGACGACCTTGAGAGTATATATTACACAGGTCTGCTCCATGATGTAGGAAAAATCGCAATACCAAGAAGCATTATCACAAAGCCGTCCCGATTAACCGACGAGGAATATGAGATAATGAAAAAGCACCCCTCGGTAGGCGGCGAAATTCTTAAGGACATCACATCTATTAAGAATGTAAGGCTTGGTGTCTCCCAGCATCACGAAAAATGGGATGGCGGAGGTTATACAGGCGGACTTAGCGGTACTGAGATTTCTATTGAAGGACGCATAATCTGCGCTGCTGACTCCTACGATGCGATGGCATCTGACCGTCTGTACCGTAAAGCACTTGGTAAAGAAGAAATTTTAAACGAATTTATAAGCTGTAAAGGCACGCAGTTCGACCCCGAAATTGCCGATATAGTAATTGAAATGATTAGGAACGATGAATTCGTGAATATCGACACCGCCGATGCGGCAAAGCTTTTAAACTAAAGAATATTATATAAATCAAGTCCCTGTTTATCCCTGAAGAGCGTGAGCATGGTAATTGCAGACTCACATTCTATGGTTAAATCGGGACTTTTTTCTTTTGCAAGTGTCGAGAGACGTGAAAGGATTGAGGTTATCTCCACCACATGCTCCTTGTCAACTATGAGGTGACGGTGCTTGTAAAATTTGTTCCAATCAAGCTTAGCCTCGTTTGCAACAAGCAAGGCTTTGTCATAGTCACCTTTCTTATAACTCTTTTCCACGAGCTCAACCTTACCTATTATATCCTCAGCTGAACCCGTAACGAAGAAAAAGCTTGTCACCGCAAGTGCGGTAAGCCCTACTAAGATTACACAGCTAATTATTAATCGTTTCATTATGCTTCCCCATTCTTTTTGTTCTTCTCTTTCCTTACAAGGAAAAAGTCTCCGTTGCTATCGGTAGACAGCAAAAAAACGCCCCCAACCGTAACATTATTATCGAGTAAAATTTTACGCAGCCATTTTTCATCAAGTCCTGCCTCGTCAAGCCCCGAATGATTAATAATTCCATCTTTTATTACTGGTACGGGCGGATTTAATGTCTCAGCCGGCGGTGGCTCCTTTGTAAAGAAATTGATTTTACCAGTTGTTTCAGCGATAGCATATTGAATTTCTTTTATATCAAAGGTGCCGCTATCACGCATTGCTTCAAGCAGGTCATCGATAGTATACCTTAAGTTTTTCATCTCAGCCTGGTCGATGTCCCCGTCCTTGATTAAGATACGGGGGCTTCCTGTAACAAGCTTCCGTATTTTATTGCTTTTCATTGTGATAACTGACATCACAACGTCAAGGGACACAATAAGAAGTATCGGAATTACGCCAGCAAGCATGGGTAAATTCGGGTCCTCTAAAGATAATGTCGCAATATTAGAAACAAGAATAGTAGTAACAAGCTCGGAGGGTTGAAGCTCTCCGAGCTGTTTTTTTCCCATAAGGCGAAGCGATATAACAATGAGTAAATATAAAAGAATTGTTCTAACGAAAATTATCAGCATATTAACGCCCTTTCCTCTCTGCTTTGAAAATTATTATTAATTTAACCGCAATGTATGAAATTATCCGTATAGGTTACAATATAACATATAATTTAAAAGGTTGGTGCAAATTGGATATTTATAACGATAATTTAAACTCTGATTTAAGACAAAACACAGTTAATATACGGACCTTAATGGAAAACTCCAGCGACCTTATTATCAAATACGCAAAGATTGCAGGCTATAATGCCGCCATAATCTGCTGCGAAGGAATGATTTCAACCGATACTCTGGCAAATATGGTGTTTCGCCCGTTAAACCTGATAAAGAGAACTGAGAGTATGACACCAGAAAGCTTAATGGAGGCACTCCAAAACGATGTATTTGTCGCCGTAAGTCAGGTAAAGGTAGAAAAGTACGACGACCTATCATACCTCATAATGTCAGGCTTTGCCGTGCTTATAATCGAGGGAATAGATCATGGGATAGCTCTTGGTGTGCAGGGTTTCAAGACACGCGGAATTGAGCAGGTTACCACTCATCAAAATTTAAGAAGCTCACGCGAAAGCTTTAACGAGGTTGTTCGCACTAATATGTCCTTAATCCGCAGACGTGTAAAGTCGCCCTCTCTTGTAATGAAAATAATGAAGCTTGGCGACCGCAGCCATACCGATGTCTGCGTATGTTATCTGAAGGATAAAGCAAATCCAGAGCTTATCAGCGGTGTTGTCGAGAAGCTCGAAAGGGTAGGCTTAAATATAGTTCTGGAAAGTGGATATTTACAACCCTTTTTGGAGAGCAGCAAGAACCATATTTTCTCCGAGGTGGGGGTTACAGAGCGACCCGACTCCTTTGTCGCAAAGCTTTACGATGGGCGTATTGGAGTAATAATAGACGGAACCCCTTTTGCGATTTATGTTCCAAAGCTTTTTATCGAAAATTTTCAAACTATGGACGATTATACCAGTCCTCAATTTTTTGTAGCATTTATACGCTTTATAAAGTATTTTGCTTTCGCTTTTACGACAACACTTCCAGGCTTTTATGTAGCTATGGCAAACTTTAACCCCGAGCTTATACCAAACCCTCTCCTTTTTAATCTGCTGGTTTCGGTGCAGTCAACGCCGTTCCCACTTGTGTTTGAATGTTTAATAGTCCATGTAATGTACGAAATAATGAGAGAGGCTGGAATTCGCCTGCCAGTCTATACTGGTCATGTTGTAAGTATCGTGGGAGGACTTGTAATCGGTGATATCTTGATTTCGGCTGGACTTGTCGGTGCTCCCATGCTCCTAATCGTCGCAATATCGGCGATAAGCAGCTTTATAATCCCAGATTTATACGAAAGTATTGTTATAATCCGTTTCGGATTTATCTTTGCGGGAGGATTTTTTGGACTTTATGGGCTTACCATTTTCGGTGTGATTGTATTAATAAAAATATTTTCAATGTCGAATTACGGAGTTCCTTATACTGCCCCACTTGCACCTATGACTTTCAGGGGACTACGAGATTTTCTATACCGCGCTGGGTGGAGGACATTGGTGAAAAACGATTTGCCTATTGACAAAATGCGTGGAGTTCATATTTCAAAGGAGCATGAAAAATCATGAGCCAGTTTTTCACGCCCGTTGGCACACTCTCATACAATTTTACTCAAGTGTGCCAACTCAAGTAGGAAGGGGGGGATTTGAATGCACGCAAAAATAAGTTCCTATCAAGTAATAGCCGTAATGGCTTTAGCGGGAGCCTTTGCCGAATGTATGAATATACCAAATGACGTGTCAGAATATACCATGCAGCGTTTTGCGGTTTTAATTATATCCAATGCTTTACTTTTCTTGTTATGTATTCCGCTTATAATACTATCAAAAAAGTATCCTAATGATAATTTCTTTTCAATCATAGTTCAGAAGAGTAAAGTTTTAGGTTGGATAGTGTTAACCATACTGGGTTTACATCTGATGGCGGTCATAGTTTTCTTGATAGACAAATTTGAATTTTATGTACAGAATACCATAATGTCCACTGCCGCCTCGCCTGTGCTGGTAGCTTTGTTCTTCATTGCTGTTTCTTATGGATTTATTAAAGGCTTACAGGCGATTATGAGAACAAGTATCATAATGTTTTATATGTTCATCGGGTTTCTTCTTTTACTAGGTATAGCGTTATTTATTAGAATGAATTTCAATTACTTCTACCCCACGCTAATCGAAACACCTAAAACTCTTGTGTCTGAAATAATCCCCGAAATATTTAAGAAAACCGAAATTTATGTGTTCTTAATCTTATGCAAGCATATTGATAAAAAACCGCACAGAGCTATTTCCTTATATGTACCGATTGTTTTTTCACTCACTATGTTTATGAATTTTCTTTACACCGCTGTCTTGGGACCATACTTACAGCGTGTCAGCTTTCCGTTTTATGCCGTCTCGTCACTTGCTGATATAATAATCCTTGACAGGCTTGACGGAATTGACCTCGTTATCTGGACTATAACCACCGTTTTACAGGTAATCGCTGTTTTGCTCTCCATAAAATCTATGCTCTCTGAGCTTATAGATGAAAAAAAGGCACAGATAGCAACCCTCCCGATTATACTGATAGTCGGGGTGTTATCCTTATTCGGTGCCACAAACCGCTCAAGGCTAGTCAAGGATTATTCCATTATTCTAATGGGAATAGTTTTCGTGATTTTTATTGTCGGTATGCCGATAATATCGTATTTTATTAAAAAAGGGCTTGATAAAAATGATAAGAATAAAGAAACCCAAAAACCTGAGGAGGCTGCTATTAATACCGCTGCTAATTAATGTATTAGCAATGGCTGGCTGTGTTCCTCACATGCAGCTTGAACAGCGACTAATCATTCAAGCAGCCGCCATAGATTATGAAAATGATATGTATGTTGTAACCATACAGTATTACGGCGGCGAAAGTCTAGAAAGTAAAAAGAACGACCCAAATGAGTCGCTCTTTTCAGCAGTAGGCAAAGGGAGCACCGTTTCACACGCATTGCAAGAAGCGGGCTCTCTGACAGGTAAACCGTTGTTTCTCGGAGACTGCCAAATCTTTATACTTGGAGAAAGCCTAAAGGGTAAAGACCTTGTCGATGTACTCGATGTTTTAACCGACGAATATGAAGGATATCCTCAAATCGCCCTCGCAATCGCAAAAGGGAAGGCATCAGATTTACTGGAGCTCAAGTATAATGACCAAAGCATCACGATAAATAAATTTGACCAAATTTTACAAGAAAACGTTAAAAACGGCTTTATTCCAAACTCTGAGCTGTATCCTGTAGTTATAAATCTCAGTAATAGCCTTGTTTGTGCATATTTACCGATATTCACAATAGTTGATGTTAACCCAGGAATAACCGAGGACGGCAAGACAGCCGCTATCTTAAATGGAGCCTTAATTAAAGGCGGGCGTTATCTTGACACCATCGAAAGAACCGAGGTCGCAGGAATATCCTTTATTCAAAACAAAAACATGACCTCGAGTATAACAATCGCCCATAATGACCGCTCCATGCTGGTAAATCTAAGCAATATCAAGGTAAGGCTCAGCCCAAAGCTTATCGGAAACAAGATTATGATTGAGGTTAAGTATAGAGCAAATGCAAGCTACTCACAGTCCCATGTAGATGCAGATGTAGTTTATATCAGCGACCACATAGAGACCTTAACCGAGGTTGCAATTACCGAAAGACTGGTAACCAGTCTGAATAAAGTTGTCACCGAATTGGGTGTTGATGTATTTGGGTTGGAGGAAACAATACGCAGTAAATGCTACAAGGGCTGGATGCTTATTAAAGACAACTGGGAGGAGGAAATCAAGAACCTCGACTTTCATGTTACTGGAAAGGTTGAGGTAACAGGTTATGGCGTCAGATGGTAACCTTGATTTCACCCAGCTCAAATGAATAAATATAGCACTCGGAAACCTCTGTCTCCGTCATTTCCTGAATTGCCTTTTTATATATCAGGAGCTGCTTCTGATACTCCTCTTTAAGCCTGTTTTTCGTGGTGTTGCGGTTTGTTTTATAATCTACAAGTATTATTTTTCCCCCCTCGTAGAAGAACATATCCGCAATACCTTGAATAAATGGACGTTCGCTGAACCTCGTATTGACTTCGCTGTCCAGTCCGAGCTCGGTTAAATCATCAAGCTCAGTATAAAGCCCAAACTCCTTTTCAACATGCTTACTTTCACAGGCTCTCTTTCCGAGGGGCGAGTTGAAAAAGCTCGTTATCTGCTCAATATCAATAGCCTCAAATTCAGTCGGCGTAAAGCTTTCCTTAAGCTCTGCAATTTGATTTTCGTAATCGCCACGCTTAAAATCAATAAGCTCCATCATCTTGTGATAAGCGTCACCCCGCTTTTTCCCTGTCAGGCGGCTGTCTTTTATAAAGGACGGAGTTCTTGGGAATATGCTAGGTTCATCTTCTGTTTCTAATATATTGTCTCTTAAGACGCCTATTTGCGTGGCTGTAAGCTTTCGTGGTATATTAGTGAGTATTTCTCTGTCATACTTTTTATTTATTCTTTCTGAGATTATGCGTTTTTCGTCCTCACTGGCTTGTTCGTTTGTATCCTCCTGCGGCTTAGTAAAGCCTTTGGGCTCGGGAATTTCATCGTCGTCAATCATATTTATTTGTACAGCAGACGAATTATATATCCAGTTAAAATAACTGCCTTCTTTATACTTAATCGGTTCATCATCATCATTTTCCTGAAACTTAACCGCACCAGTAAATATAAGCTTATCCCTTGCTCTTGTTGCCGCTACATATAGCTTTCTTAGCTCCTCACTTAGTAACGCGGCATTAATCTTATCTTTGGCATAGCTATGGGTTAGGGTATCGTAACGCACCAGGCTGTCTTTGTCAATGTATCTTGCGGCAAAGCCTATTTCCCTGTCAAAAATTATATTTTCAGATATCTCCATTTTGTTAAAGCTTCTGTTTGTCCCCGCCACAAAGCATATAGGAAACTCAAGCCCCTTTGATGCATGGATAGTTAATAGCTGGACGGCTCCGCTGTTATCGTTATCTTCATCGGTCTCAGCACTGGCATCTGCCTCATCTATCCTGATTTTATTATCTCTAATATCAGAAAGTAGCTTAATAAATCCAGTTAATGTACCCCCGCTAAGCTCGGCATAGCTTTCGGAATAATACTGAAGAAGCCGCAGATTGGCAAGGGTTTTCTCCGCATTCGCCGAAGTCGCTATCAGGGGCAAAAACAAGCCATTTTCAGTAATACCTCTTATTAATCTGCTGACAGAATAGTTTTCGCTCATAGCTTTGTAAAGTGCTAGGTTTGACAAAAAATCAGATATTTTTGTTTTAAATTCCCTGCTTTTTTTAGCGGATATTAAGTCGGAATATAAGCTGCTGCTTCTCGTTATAAAGAGAAGCTTTATTTTTTTTATTTCCGCAGCTTTTACACTATACGATTTCCCTTTGCAACCGCAGATTTTTCTTATAGCTTTTATTCCTTTAAAAGCAGTGATTTTCTTTTTACCAAGTGTTCTGATTTTCGCAATGTCATTCGCCGTAAAACGATACAGTGGTGAAAGAAGGATATTAAACAGCTCTATATCCTTATATGGGTTATCGACGATTTTAAGAAAATCGATTGCTAGTCCTATCTCATCAAGCGAGGCGAAGTCTCCCTTGCCGCCACGCACAAACGGTATCCCATATGCACTTAGAGCCTCGATGTATACCTCCTCAACAGGTGATAACGCACTTGTTATTATAGCAAAATCCCCATAATTCGCCTTTCGGGGTGTAAAATCATTCCTCTTGTCCGCAATAAGGAAGCCCTCATCTACCATATCCCTAATTCTCTTAGCGATATAAAGCGGCTCAGAATTTGGAATATCGCTGTTAACAATACACAGCTCTGCGGTACAGGCATCTCCGCCCGATATATCAAGTCCGCTTTCAAGCCTCTGATTTTCGTCATAATCGACACCACCGAGTTCATGTGTCATAAGCCCTGTGAAAAGCTTATTCACGGCATTTATTACTTCGGTATTAGAACGGAAATTCTTATTCAGAAGCAATGTATTATATTTTTCGTCCTTCATTGTATCTATAAAAATTGAGGGGTCAGCACTTCTAAATCTGTAAATAAGCTGCTTAACGTCTCCCACAAAGAAAAGATTGCTCTCGTTAACACTAAGTGCTCTGAAAATCTCGCATTGTAAATGATTGCAGTCCTGAAATTCATCAACTATAATCTGCGAATATTCCGAACCTATTTCCTTAGCTTTTTCCCCGCCGTTCATTCTTAAAAGCTTAAGGCAAAAATGCTCGGTATCGCTGAAATCCATTCCGCCCCCTGCTCTTTTTTTATTCACTAACAAGTCATCATATAGCTTATAAAGCTTGATTAAAACACCGATAGCGGGTTTTTGCTTTTCCAGTACCGTCTCAAGAGCTATAAACGATGCCGCAATATCCTTTATTTCGGAAATCAACTTTTTATATAATTTATAATTTTCTTTTAACTGCTCCTTGACCTGCTTTGTTTCTGTACCTTTACTGTAAGCCGAACTGCCAATGCTTTTTTTTAATAGCAGTTCGATTTTACTTTTGTCGAGATTTACATAGTTTATGTTATCCCACCCTTTTGCAAGGCTATAATCGGCTTCAATAAGCGGTTTTACGGTATCGCTGAACGCAAGCGACAAGCTTTCACCCGTCAAAGCTACACATTCATCTATTTTTCCCCGCATTTCAGAAATCAAAGGCTTTACCAGTAAGTCATCGTAATATTCATAATCGCTCATAAGTGCATATTTTTCATCGAGCCATTTCATAGGTTCAGGCAGCTTCTCAAGGAACCTGCTTAAATCACGAATAAGCTTTTCCACCACTCTGTCTCCAGGCACGGGAATAAGTCCTCTAAGCGACTGCCGTTCCTGCTCTGTAAAGGCATCTTCGTAAAATAAATCCATAACCTCGCTTAAAGCATCATCAGAATAACGATTTATTTCCTCCTCACCCAGTATCGCAAAATCGCTTGAAAAGCCGAGGTCCGAGGAATACTGTCTGACTATATCGAGACAAAAGGAATTTATCGTGGTAATTTTTGCATCCTCGAGCCTGATTAACTGTTCCTCAAGCCATTCGCTACCAGTCTCAGCTATTTTCCCCGATAATGCAAGCTCCAGTCTTGAACGCAGCTCGTTCGCAGCTTTAACCGTAAAGGTTACCACGACGATGCTTTCTGCTGGGGTTCTTGTTACCTCGTCGGAAATCATTCGGATAACTCGTTCTACCAGTACAGCCGTTTTTCCGCTTCCTGCGGCGGCCGAAACTATTGCGGAACCGTTTTCACTGCATGAATAATTTATCGCATTTTCTTGTGCGGGTGTCCATTTATTTGACATTAGTAACAACCTTTCCGCTTAAAACATCGTTTATGGCTTCGCTATCGACTTCGATTACTTCCCTTTTGCCTGCGTTCATGCAAACACTGCTAAAATCGCAGTATCTGCAAGCAGTATTATTTCCGTCCGATAGCGGAATTGCCGCAATGTCGCCAGTGCTAAGCTTATTAAGCTGGGTTTTCAGAATTACACCTAAATATTTAATTAAAAAATCATATTCGGTTTTTGTTAGCCTTGTTGTATCAACATAATGTGACTTTGTTCCAGTTTTTTCAGCGTAAAGCTTTTTTATAGCCTCAAAATCATTTATTCCAGCGGGATAATTTTCGGCTGCGATTTCTACACCCCGTATTCTGTGGCTATCCTGCCAGTTGGCATCTTTAAGCTGATTTTCGGGTGTCATTGATGTGTTATCGGGTAAATGCGATTTTCCTGACAACATTGTAACGCCCTCGGATTGATATACTGCACCTGTCGGTATCAAATCAGGCTCCTTATCAAGAACCGCTTTCATGTAAATAAGTGCCTGCCAGCCCTGTCCATAATAAAGCTCTGGAAACCTAAAGTTGTTTACACCTGTTTTATAATCTATTATCTTTAAGTATCTGTCGTCTCCGTCAGTTAAAATATCAATTCTGTCGGTGGTACCCGAAATGCAGAAATCACCTATCCTTAGCTTAAGGTGTTCCTCAAATTTATACGGACGAAACCTCGATACAGCCATATCCGACTGAGCATGAAGAAGCAGCTTTACGATATCGGGGATATATGATTTTATTATCTCCCACTGTCTTTTACTCCGTGGCAGGCTTTTCATCAGCTCGCTGTTAACGTATAGATTAACCTCATCAGAAATCAACTCATGCATTTTTGCTTCGGATAACTGCATAAAGTCCTCGTCGGGGTATCTTTTCAAAACCTCCTCAAGGCAGTGATGTATCAGGTTACCTCTTTGTATCGGCGTTAAATCGGTGTCGTTCTCGTTTTCAAGCCGACCGAGCCTCAACCCTTTTTCGCAGAAATATTTGAAACGGCAGTTATTAAAACCTGCAATCGCACTCGGAGACAACCGCCTTGTTTTAAGCAGTCTCTCTGCATATGATTTTTGAAGCTTATGCATATAGCTGTCGGTTTTAAATCGCATTCTGTATAGCTCTGTCAGCTTATCCCCATATTCTTTATCTACGACAGACAAGGCGATACTGCGTTTAGCCTTATCACCTACTACCCTTGCGGCTGTTAAAATAGCTGCCTTTTCCGTACTCATCCAAAACGACAGCGGTAAATCCTGTGTGCGTTTTATAAATAGATTATCACTTTTCATCAGTTCTCTGAAAACAGCCGATATTTCAAGCGGTTTCCATGCCTCGCTATATAGCGGTGCAGTTATGTAGAGCCTTTCGCTCGCCGCCATTAGTGCTTTATGTGCTATATAACGCTCCTTATAATATCTGCCCTTTTGGTCGTCGGTAATTTCAAGCCCCGCTTTAAAGAGTGTTTCAACCTCTGTGCTGACAAATTCTCTTAAAGCTTGACTCGATTTAGGCGGAAAGATGTTTTGGTTTACACCAATTATAAAGATAACCTTTATATTATCAACACGAGTACGCTCCACATCACCTACAGTAACCGCATCTATTACCTGCGGAGGACGTGCAATTTCCGACTTGCTGAAAACCGAAGCAAGGATTTCGGCATAATTCCCACTGCTTATTTCGTAATTCCCCAGTGCCTGATACATGGACTCGAAAATTGATATAACCATTTCCCATAACTGACGGTATTCGCTATTAAGCTCTCTGTCTATCTGATAACCACTCTTAAATTCGGTGCTACGTTTATTTACGATGCTGAATACCGTTCTCGGTATCTCCATTTTATAAATCAAAAAATCTGCAAGAGCTTCGGTTATTTTATTTCCCGTGGTATTCACAAGTCTTTTCCTTAATTCCGATAGCTGTCCAATTATTTCCTTGCGGAGGGGTTCAAGCTCGTTTAGCTGTCTATTTTCTTTTGGGAAGGGATTTTCCCAATCATTTTTTTTAAGCTGCCAGGTATTTTGAGCGTTTTCAAGCCTGTTTATACTTTCACGAGGTAATCGTATGCTTCTTGCCTTGAAGGAGGGGGATTGAATTTTATTTTCCTTAATATTAACAAGCTTCATTTTACTTTTCGCATGACTATCGCCAAGTGAAGGTCTTATCCTAACAAAGCCGCTCTTTATATATTCCATAATGCCATCAGGTTCAAGCATTACAGCCTTCAGAACAGTCAGTATAAACCTAACCAGCGGCTTCTCTATTATCGGCTCAGGAATATCCGTAAAGCCTTTAATATCGTAAATATTAAAAGCCGAGCTTAAAGCCAAACGTGTGCTCCCATTTGCGGTTAGAACTGCGATATCGGATAATCTATAATTTTCTTCTGTTATAAGTCTTCTGATAGATGCCGCGACAAAATCGCACTCTGAATATACATCGGGAGCAGTATAAAGCTCGGTTTGCTTTGGTTTACGGCAGACCGTAACAGAATTATTAACCAGTGGTTCCTTTTTAAAAGCGACATTATTTTTTTTACAGTCACCTTCAAGCCGCTCTAACAGTCTTGTTGTATAAAGATATTCCTTGCTGTCAGCATTTGAAAGAGTTATAGCTACTGAGGCTTGCTTTATCATTTCCCTAATCAGCATAAGCTGACTGCCCGAAAATCCATCAAACCCATCTAAAAAAATCTGGGTGTCCTTAAAATAATCGCTTTTCCCTGTTAGTACCGCCGCATTTCTTGTGTCGTCAAGTCTGTCATTTAAGCTTTCGGTAACGCTCTGGCTGTATTCGGAATATATTTTTGAAAGCTCCAGCAGCCTTTTTGCGAGCCTGTTTTCACCAAGCTGTTTAGCTGTATCCTCTATTTCGGCGGCAGTTATCCCTTGCTTTTGAAAATCGGCAATAACCGAAATAAGCCTTGCCGAGGTTTTAGAGAGAAATTTGTTGTTATAAAACTGTAAATCAAGTGCCTGCAAGGTTTTCTGCATAATGACTTCCTTAACTATATCATATGCATACGGTTTCGTCTGCTTAAAAAAGCTTAGAATTTCTTTCGACAGCTTTGTAAAGCTAGTTACGTTTACACTCCCTATTTTGCTAGCACCGAGCTCTTTATACAGCCTATATTCGGTCTCAAAATGAAACTGCTCGGGTACGATGAATATAGGCTTTAATCCATTTTCGACAGAGGCTCTTAAAAGCTCGGTAATATGTCTTGTTTTGCCGCCGCCATGCGGAGCCGTTATAACAGTAAGCATAATTCCATTTTTTTCCTTTCAGTTGTTATATTTCCAGATATTCCCCTAATAAAGCACCGAGTAAGGCACCAAGACCGATAAAAGCAATGGGGTGTATAGGCTTCTTTAGTTTATTATTTAGAAAGCAAGCCGTCAAAAAAACTATAAACAAAATAATCGCAAGTGGATTAACGGCTCTGCTGCTTATGTTATAAATCGACGACAAAAGAACGGGAAACATAGCCGAAGCTATTAGCCCTGCGCTGGCGGGGCGAAGTGCATAAAACACGTTGTTCACAATTTTACTGTCCTTAAAACGTTTAAGAAAGTGTGAAATTATCGTAATAACAATTATCGATGGCAGCACCAGAGCAAGTGTTGCGAGTATTCCGCCAAGCACTCCCGAAGCATGTACACCTGCATAGGTTGCCATGTTAACTCCAATAGGTCCAGGTGTTGACTCCGCAATCGCAATCATATTTGTAAGCTCAGCCGAGCTGAACCAGTCGTATTTTTCCGCAATAGCTTTTAGAAACGGAATTGTCGCAAGACCGCCTCCGACGGCGAATAGCCCAGTTTTAAGAAATTCGTATATTAATGCAAGCTCTGTCATCTTTATGACCATCCTTCCTCTCACGCCAATGACAAGCTGAGCTAATTCGTCCCGAGGACGAGTATTGCCGTAGGGGAGTATCCCCGTTTGCTTTGTCACCCAGCGGTTTGAAACAAATTTTAACCTGTAAAAACAATAGATAATGAAAATTTGTTTCAAACTTTACCACCTATATTTTTAGCCGTCTTTATTGATTTTATAATCACACCACTGATACCCGCTGCGATTATCAGAATTATAGGTGATACCCCTAAAACTGTTCCTAATATGAACACAGCTATAAATATAACAATCGTCGCTATATCTATTGCCGCCTTTTTAACAAGGGAAATAACTGAAACCGTAACTAATGCACAAACAGCAATTCGTATCCCAAGAAAGGCGTGCTTAACCACCTCATACTCTGAAAAATGGTTAATAAAGAGCGCAATAATCGTAATAATTATTATCGACGGGAAAATAACACCGAGGGTTGCCATTATCCCCCCTATTGTCCCCTTTTTCTTTATTCCGACAAAGGTAGCAGTATTTACTGCAATTACTCCAGGGGTACACTGTGCCACGGCGTAATAATCCATCAAATCCTCGCTGCTCACCCACTTCTTATCTCGCACCAAGGTGCGTTCCAATAAGGGCAGCATTGCATAACCGCCGCCGAAGGTAAAGAGTCCGATTTTGGCAAAGGTATAAAAAAGCTCAAATAACATTTTCATTTAAAAAATTGCCTCCAATTAATCAATAAAACCGGTCTTTTCCTAAAAAGTCCGGTTTTAATTACTGATTATATTCTATTTTGCAAAATCAATTGCTCTGCTTTCACGAATGAGATGAATTTTAATCTGTCCTGGGTATTCCATCTCCTTCTCAATTCTTTCTGCCATTTCACGAGCCATTACAACCATGCCATCGTCGTTTACCGTTTCAGGCTTAATCATAATTCTTACTTCACGGCCCGCCTGAATAGCGAATGACTTTTCAACACCGTTGTAAGATGTGCAGATTTCCTCAAGCTTTTGCAGACGCTTGATATAATTTTCGTAATTTTCACTGCGGGCGCCTGGTCTTGCTGCGCTTATCGCATCGGCTGCCTGAACTATTGCCGCTATTACTGTCTTTATTTCTACGTCGCCGTGATGGGCTTCGATTGCATGAATTACTTCAGCATTTTCCTTATACTTTTTACATACCTCAACACCGATATGAACGTGTGAGCCTTCTATTTCGTGGCTGAGTGCCTTACCGATATCGTGGAGCAGTCCAGCACGGCGTGCCAGTGTAGCATCGATACCAAGCTCTGAAGCCATAATTCCAGATAAATGCGCTACCTCAATTGAGTGTGCCAGTACATTCTGGCTGTAAGATGTGCGGTAATACAGGCGTCCAAGCAGCTTTACAAGCTCAGGGTTTAAGCCGTTGACGTTTGTCTCAAGAATTGCACGTTCGCCTTCTTGCTTGATTTTCTGTTCGACATCACGCTTTGCCTTTTCAACCATTTCCTCAATTCTAGTCGGGTGAATACGTCCGTCCTGAATAAGTCTTTCGAGAGAAATCCTAGCAATTTCACGTCTAACACGGTCGTGGCTCGATAATGTGATTGCTTCGGGTGTGTCATCGATGATTAAGTCAACACCTGTAAGCTGTTCAAGTGTGCGGATATTACGTCCCTCGCGTCCGATTATGCGGCCCTTCATTTCGTCGTTAGGCAGCGGTACAACCGAAACCGTAAGCTCTGAAACTGTTTCTGAGGCAAGCCTTGCGATTGCAAGCGAGATGTACTGACGTGCCTTTGCATCACATTCGTCCTTAATACGCTGTTCGTAGGTGGTGATTTTAAGTGCCTTCTCGTGATTAAGCTCTTTGTCGAGTATTTCGAGAATATGTTCCTTTGCCTGTTCAGTCGAGAAGCCTGAAATCCTTTCAAGAATATCAAGCTGGCTTTTCTTAAGCTGCTCAGCCTCCTCAAGCTTTTCTTCTGCAAGCTTGTTCTTTTGTAATAAAGATTCTTCAAGCTTTTCGATTTTGTCGTTCTTTTTCTCGAGGCTCTCCTCTTTTTGCTGTAAACGGCGTTCTGATCTTGAAAGCTCCGATCGACGCTCCTTAAGCTCGTTTTCGACATCCTTCTTTTGCTGCGAAATCTGCTTTTCGGCTTCACCCTTAAGCTTATAGATTTCGTCCTTTGCCTCGACTAGTGCGGTTTTTTTCTTAGTGTCCGCTTTTTCATTTGCTTCATTAATGATGCGCAGTGCTTCCTTCTCGGCTGACTCAATATGTGACTCGGCGAACTTCATTCTGTTCTTCTGTCCGACTTTAAAAAATATCAGACCAAATACCGAGGCACCAACCGCAAAACCCAATAGGCACAACGCGATAGTTTCCCATCCCATAGGCATAGGCTAACTCCTCCTTTTCTTAATTCTTGGAATAAACAGAGCCGTTAACCTAACAAGTCCCAAATCATCTATATAAAGGTAATACATTAATTAATAAAGCCCTTACAGTGTTAATAAATTAAAACGGATTCTGTATATAAAAACCAAGTTGGTAATAAAATAAAAAATAGCTGTATTTAATTGCATAGTATACAAGCATATTCATTATTTCATTTTAAGGCAAAAAACAAAAAATGTCAAGTGTTTTTTGATAATATTTGTAGATTTATATAAAAAATTATGACAGTTGTATTGACTTAATACCAAAACTGTGATATAATAATCACCGCACTAACTATAAGTAAGATATTGCCGGTTGTGCTTGGTACCTCCGCAGGAGGTACGCTTGGTACCTCCACAGGAGGTACGCTTGGTACCTCCGCAGGAGGTATGCTTGGTACCTCCGCAGGAGGTACTAGGAATTGGCATGACATTCGCACGTCTGCTTATTGTTATTTTATGCCGCATCGCAAGATTTTTCAAAACTTAATATTTAGCCGGTGTGATGGAATTGGCAGACGTGCTGGACTCAAAATCCAGTCCTGGCAACAGGGTGTGGGTTCGACCCCCACCACCGGCACCAAAATGAATTGGCAGACAGGGTATCTCGTACCTCCCATGGAGGTACTAAGCTCCCATGGAGGTGCTTATGACGTACCTCCGTAGGAGGTACTAAGCTCAAAAAAAATCCAGTGATGGCGACACCGTATCGGTTCTGACCCTAGTACGAAAGCGGAGCTTTCGTACCAAGTACCCACCAGCACCAAAAACAAAAAACGCCTAACAAGGTGTTTTTTATTTTTACCACAAAATTACAAACCTAATACTTGCAATCTATTTAAATCTATGCTATAATACAATTATCTCTTTGCACTGCATAACAGTACAATCTGAGCAGGCTATGAACCAGTTGGTTCATGTAGCCGGGCCGTAATACGGCAGCAGGTGATTCATTAATTAATCTGCGGGACAGTAAAATGTTCCGCAGATATTTTTATACCCAAAAGCGGAGCACGAACTGAATAAAGTGCCATGGAGCTATCTAAATTATGTCTATAAGGCAGAAGGAGAGGTAACTTTTATGACAGGTCAAAACAAGGAAATGAACGGGCTTACATCAGCCGAGGCGAAGCAATTACTTCAGCAGCACGGAAAAAATGAGCTTTCCCCTCAGAAAAAGGAAAGCTTTTTTCGGAAAATCATCGAGGTTTTATCCGAACCGATGTTCCTGCTCTTAATAATTGCGTCAGTCATCTACTTTGTTCTCGGAGAAGCACGAGATGGTGCAATAATGCTGATTTTCGTGCTTGCAATTATCAGCATCGATGTAATCCAGGAATGGAAAACCGATAAGACACTTGACGCTTTAAAAGGTTTATCGGAGCCCTTTATTACAGTAATACGCGACGATGCGGAAAAGGAAATTCCTAGCTCAGAGCTAGTCCCAGGAGATTTGATGATGATACACGAGGGTATCAAAATCCCAGCGGACGGCAGTGTATTAAAATGCAGTGACTTGTGTGTTGACGAGTCCTCCTTAACAGGCGAGGCAGAGGGTGTATGGAAAATAATTTCAGAAGACAGCACCACCTCCGCTGATTATTGGCGAAAGGATTATTGTTATGCTGGAACCTTTGTTACACAGGGCTACGGCATAATACAGGTTGATAAAACAGGAGGCAACACAGAATACGGAAAAATCGGCAGTAACGTAGCCACCGCACCTGAACTTGCTACCCCGCTCCAAAAGCAGACGGGTACACTGGTAAAGCTGTGTGCTGGAATTGCCGCAGTGCTCTTCGCCTTAGTCGGAGTTGTGACATGGTTTAATATTCCCGACCATAGCACAGGCGAAAGACTTATCGAAAGTATACTTGCAGGCATTACTCTTGCAATGGCTATGATTCCAGAGGAATTTCCCGTTATTCTTACCGTATTTCTTTCAATGGGAGCATGGAGACTTGCGAAAAAGCAATCGCTTGTCCGTAGGCTTCCGTCGGTAGAAACGCTTGGGGCAGTCTCTGTATTATGCGTTGATAAAACTGGAACCATCACTATGAATAAAATGGCGGTTCAAGAGACTTGGGCGTATAATAACACCGAAGCGGATTTATGTGAAATAATGGGTCTTGCTTGCGAAACCGATGCTTATGACCCTATGGAAAAAGCCATGCTAGAATACTGTGAAAGCAACGGTATTTCAAAGGAGCATATTTTCAGCGGCTCGCTTTTATCCGAATACCCCTTTACTAATGAGCTTAAAATGATGGGGCATATTTGGAGGCACGATGGTGAGATAATTATTGCGGCGAAGGGTTCTCCCGAACGTATCCTTGAGCTTTGCGAGCTTGACATAGCTCAAAAGACACAGATTGAAGAAAAAATCGGAGCAATGGCAAAGCAAGGACTTCGAGTTATAGCTGTTGGTATCATGAAGCCCGAAACCGAGGATTTAATACCCAAGGAAATAACCGATTGCCGTTTTACTTTAAAAGGACTGGTAGGTCTCGCAGACCCCCCAAGAGAGTCGGTAAAGCAAAATATCGCAGAATGTGTCCGTGCTGGAATTCGTGTTGTAATGATTACTGGAGACAATGGCATAACAGCGGCGGCTATCGCGAAGCAAATCGGTATGCCAGATTATGACCATATTATCACAGGCGCAATGCTTGACGAAATGACCGACGAGGAGCTAATGCAAAAAGCAAGGGATGTTAGCATTTTTTCCAGAGTAATTCCAGAACACAAAATGCGGATTGTAAAAGCGTTTCAGGCAAACGGCGAAATCGTTGCTATGACTGGCGATGGGGTAAACGATGCACCCGCTTTAAAACATGCCAACATCGGTATCGCCATGGGTAAACGCGGCAGCGAGGTATCGAGAGAAGCAGCTGACCTTGTTCTGATGGACGATAATTTTTCAACTATTGTTGATACTGTAAAAGACGGACGGCGAATATACGACAATATAAAAAAGGCAATCGGATACGTTTTTGCCATTCATATCCCGATTGCGTTAACCTCACTTATTGCACCTATGCTTGGGATTGACCCGATAAACCTTTTTTTACTGCCGCTCCATGTTGTTTTAATGGAGGTAATAATTGACCCTACCTGTTCGGTGGTGCTCGAACGTCAGCCCGCAGAATCGAACATTATGAGCCGACATCCCCGTAACCCTAAGGAAAAGCTAATAACAGCAGGTATGCTCATAAAAAATATACTTCAAGGGCTTATAATCTTTGCTGCTTCGTTCGGAATTTACTTTTTCACGCTGAACGAAAACCCCGACAATGCCGCTCTTGCTCGCACAATGGGTCTTGTTGTAATAATGCTGTCAAGCCTATTTTTAGTTCAGGTCAACAGCTCCGAGCATGACTCGGTATTAACTACAATAAAGCTATTGGCAAGAGATAAGGTAATGTGGGCTATAAATTTATTTACTGTGTTTGGCATTTTAATCATACTTTATTCCCCGCTAAACAGCTTTTTAAAGCTTGCACCACTGTCTCCTTTGCAGTTATTAATCGTATTAGGGCTTGCTTTTACGGCGGTATTTTGGTATGAGCTTGTTAAGCTTGTTAAGAGACGTAAAAGCTGATTACTTTAAATCCTACGTTAACTTATCCGCTCCAATCTCCACCCACGCTGGACGGAAACCGCAGTTAAGTGCAATGTTCCATGAGTGCAAATTTGAAAGATTTGTTCCGTAAAACGGAATGTTGCCGATTTTAATAATCTCATCTCGAAGCAGGGTAACAAGATATGTACCCACACCAATAGAACGATATGCCGGTAATACATCTATTCCTATTTGCTGCCATGCAGGCATAGATGTGTCGCCGGCATAATCACGTGAACAGCCTGCCATACCCATAATTATGTCTCCATCATAGGCACAAACCGTGATTGTATCGGGACGTTCAAGGTCTGGCTTTTCACAAATTGCATTCGGGAACCGTTCATCACCGTAAAATCTATTGATTTCTTCACCTCTAAACCATTTTACAGAATATACTTTATCACTTTCGGTCAAATAAACTGGTAAAAACATGTGGTAGGTCTTTGTAAGCTTGTAGCCATGCTTATTAAGCTCATGTTCAATAAGCAATAAGCTCGGCTGCTCAAAGAGGCTCGTGCCTTTTCTTTCCCTTGTATACTCATGTAAAAATTCATGCAAGGCTTGGTCGGCGGTTATAACAGCGTTTCCGCCGAGCGTCACCATGTGAAAAAAATATCCTTCGTCGCTGTATTTACGTCCGCCTCTTTCGGTAAGTGAAGCGGTTATTATGTTTTTATCGCCGTCAATGTCGTTTAGTTTACAGCCGTATTCTAGCGTAATCAGCCTTTTTAACTCGGCTAAATAATTAAGCTTTTTATTCATAAGTTAACTATCCCTTTTTTACTTTATAATACCACATTTACACAATATTAGCAAACATAGCATTGACATAAACGGAAAATAAATATATAATTATTACATCTTAAATAAAAACAGGTGCTATAAGTTTGAAGCAAATTTTCATTATCTTTTGTTTTTACAGGTTAAAATTTGTTTCAAACCGCTGGGTGACAAAGCAAACGGGGATACGCCCCTACGGCAATACTCGTCCTCGGGACGAATTAGCTCAGCTTGTCATTGGCGTAAGAGGAAGGATGGTCATAAAAATGAAAAAAAATATAGTATTAATCATAATATCCATTCTGCTCCTACTATCCGCCTGCCAAAGCTCAAACAGCAAGGCCGAGGAAACAGGCGCACGGGCATATACCGATTTTATCGGCTCCGACATGATTGTCGGGGTTAACTCGGGTGATGTGTTCCGTGATGTCGCAAGAGATTTTTTCGGCTTTACAAAAATTGAGGAATTCCCCACAGTGCCTGACCTAGTTGCCGCACTCGACAGTAATAGAATAGACGGTTTTTTAGTAGCCAGCGGTTATCTTAATCAGCTTAAGGAGAGTGATATTGCCAAGGGGTTGGAATATTACTTTTTACCTTCTGATGTCTATTTGAATGAAGCGGCTTCGATTTTCCACACCACCGAGCTTCGGGACAGCTATAATGAGTGGTTTCGCGGTTTTAAAGAGAGCGGCGAATGGGAAAAAAACTGCGACTTTTGGATGGGCGGGGCTTTACCTTCGTATGAAGATATCCCGAAATATAATCTAACAGGCGAAAACGGTACCCTCCATATGGCAGATACTGGAAATTATCCGCCCCTTTCTTACATAAGTGAAAACGGCGAGCATGTGGGCTACAATGTCGATATGATGAGCCGATTTGCCGAATATATGGGCATGAAGCTTGAGATTTCGCTCATGAATTATAACGGAATTATGCCTAATGTTATCAGCGGAAAAAGCGATGCCAGCTCCTGCTCGTTTACCGTGACTGACGAGAGAAACGATGCCGTAATTTTCGGCGAGCCTAGCGTTATTACCCAAGGTGTCCTAATTGTAAAAGGTAACCAAACCTCGACACTTACCCCAGAGAATTTCGTCGGAAAGCGATTTTCAATTTTACTAGGTTCTATTTTTGACAAAATAGCTGATACAAAATTTGAACCTAGTGAGAAGCTGTATTTTCAAACCATACTTGATGAGCTGATAGCCGTCGATTTAGGCAAAACCGATTGCGCCTTAATGGACGAGGTACTTGCGGGTACTCAGCTTAAGAGCGATGAATTTAAAAATCTTACCACTATTCCGATTGACGATGATGCGCTTAACTTTCAGTTCGGAATGTTCTCTATGAAGCAGGACGTTATCGACGAGCTGAACGTTTTTTTAAGAGAAATTAAGGCTTCAGGCATTTTTAACGAGATAAAAACACGCTGGGTAGATAATTTTGACCCAGATACACCTATGCCGACTTTTAACCTTACAGGCGAAAACGGCACACTAAAATTTGGGGTAAATGCCTCCTTTCCACCCTTCGTGTTCGCAGGCGACGGGAACGAGCACGAGTGGAAGGGCTTTGATATCGAGATAGCTATGCGTTTCGCAGAGTGGGCTGGCTATGACCTCGAGATTATAGACATGGATTTCAGCGCACTTGTGCCGTATATAATTTCCGAGAAAGCCGATTTAGGCAGCACCATGTACATAACCGAGGAACGTAAAAAGAGCGTGCTTTTCATTGAACCTAGCATCGAATGCCCTTCTGTAATAATCACTCGTAAGGATACCGTTATTTCCGATGCAAGCTCTTTTAATTTTATTGAATGGGTAAAATCTGGGATACAAAAGAACCTTATAACAGAAAATCGCTGGGTTATGGTGTTTGACGGATTGCTAGTCACACTTGAAATATCGCTTTTGGCGCAGATTTTCGGTACTGTTATGGGTGCAATTATCTGTTATCTCGCAACTAGAAAAGGCAAGGTGCCCCGTACATTTGCGGGAATTTACAGCTGGCTAATCCGCGGAACGCCTATGGTCGTTTTACTGATGATTGCCTACTATATAATTTTCGGCAAATCCGATATTTCAGCGGTTCTAATCGCCGTTGCGGCTTTTACGCTTGTTGAGGGCGCAAAAATTGGCGGTAATCTTAAAAGCTCAATTTCCACCATAAGCCTAGTCGAAATCGAAGCAGCGAGGAGTCTCGGCTATTCCGCTACTGGAGCGTTTTTTAGAGTAACTCTGCCCCAAGCGATAAAAATATCTCTGCCCACATATTTAAACGGCTTTGTAGAGCTCGTGAAATCCACCGCGATCGTAGGTTATATTGCTATTCAGGACCTTACAAGAGCTGGGGATATTATCAGAAGCCGCACCTATGACCCTTATTTTCCGCTTTTGTTTGTGGCAATACTTTATTTACTAATGACAACGATTTGCATACAGCTTTTTAAGCTGATAATCAAAAAAATTCAGAAGCAAACGAGTTGAAAATCTTTATGGTAATAGGATGAAAAAAATGGATATTAAAATTCGTAAATTGACACCTGAGCTTGCAATGGATTATGTCCGTTTCTTTGACACAACACCACATGATACAGGCTCAGAGGAGAGTAAATGCTACTGCGTAACATGGCGAAATGATGCTTCATACAAAGCCGATGCTAACCATTGGTACCCAACCTGCGGGGAAAGACGAGCCCATGCTATAGAATTTGTGAAATCGGGCAGTATAGAAGGTTATCTCGCTTATAACGGAGAAAAAATAATTGGCTGGTGTAACGCAAACGGAAACTGCCAAATTGGTATTAATTATCTGCGCAGCTTTTGGCCGATAGAAGAATATCCAGAGAATATCAAGGTAAAATCCGTTTTTTGCTTTGTAATTGCACCCGAAATGCAGCGTAAGGGTATAGCAACAGCTTTGCTGGAATATGCATGTCAGGACTCTGCTAATGATGGTTTTGATTTTATCGAGGCTTATGTAAACGAAGAAGAAATCCAAAACGACTTCAGAGGTTCAATTGCAATGTATGAAAAATGCGGATTTCTTAAATATGCCACCCGTGAGGGTAAAGCGGTTATGCGCAGAGCATTAAAATAATTTACAAATTTAAAATACACATAAATATATACAAAACGCATTTTATCTATTGACAAAGGCTTTTAATTGTGATAACATATATTAGTAGTTTTTGCGCTATTAGCTCAGCTGGATAGAGTATTTGGCTACGAACCATAGGGTACCCTGCATAAATTGTGTATAAAAATTGAATATAGTGAATGTGCGCTGTTAGCTCAGCTGGATAGAGTATTTGGCTACGAACCAAAGGGTCGGGGGTTCG
>JAVBPL010000020.1:0-4250 GCA_031549645.1 Ruminiclostridium sp.
TTTAAGAAAAATACCTAAAATATAAAGAACCGGCGTTAATATTAAAAACTCCGGCTTGATATATTCTAGTAAATCCATTGTGCCCCTCCTTTCCTTTTAAAATCTTATGCTTTGTCATTCCTTGTAAACTAACGGTATGAAGCAAATCAATAATTTACTTCATATTATTATATTCAAAATACCGTATTTTTGTTATTAATCATAAACTTGAAAAAAATTTAATACTATTGTTTAACGGACAAGATACGGGGGGATAACATTTGAGTGTAATAAATTTTCTTAACGAAAAGATTATCTGGGGAATACCCATGTTAATCTTATTTATTGCAGTAGGGCTTTTTTTCAGCTTTAAGCTTAAATTTTTTCAGTTTAATATAATCAAAATTCTAAAAGAAACGCTGTTCTCAAAGAAAAAAAGCGGCGGTGAAAACAGTCTGTCCCCTTTTCAAACCTTAACCTCAACCCTTGCTGTTACCTTAGGTACCGGTAACATTGTGGCTCTAGGCACTGCTATTGCTTTTGGCGGAGCTGGTGCAGTTTTCTGGATGTGGGTTTCTGCTTTTTTGGGAATGGCGACGACTTATGCTGAAAATTATCTCGGGATAAAATACAGACGTAAAAATCCCGACGGAAGCTATACAGGCGGCGTTTTTTTCTATATAGAAAAGGCTCTCGGGCATAAGTGGGCGGCGATATTTGCTTTTTGCTGTATTATGGCGAGTCTCGGTATGGGTAACATGACACAAATCAATGCGCTTTCAACCTCAATGAAAGGAAGCTTTGAAACACCGCTCTGGGTTTCGGGGCTAGTATCAGCTCTCATTGTCGGAATACTTATTTTCGGCGGAGCAATTTTTTTCGGTCAAGTGACAGAAAAGGTTATACCAATAATCTCACTCGTCTACATACTGGGCTGCATTGCCGTTATTGCCGTCAATATTGAGTTTGTTCCATCAATGCTTGAGCGGATAATCAGCGAGGCCTTCGATTTTAGGGCTATTGGCGGCGGTATTCTTGGCAGTGTAATGCTAAAAGGAATAAGCTGGGGTTTCAGGCGGGGTATATTTTCGAACGAAGCAGGACTCGGAAGCACAGTAATGCTTTCAAGCATGTCGAGTGAGCAAAATCCGCAAAAACAAGGCTTTTGGGCGACGTTAACAGTTTTTTTTGATACTATTATTGTGTGCAGTCTCACAGCATTTGCAGTACTTTTAACTGGTGCGGATAAAATGGGGATAGACGGCACCGCTTTAACCTCGGCGGCTTTTGAAAGTGCCTTTGGGCATTATGCAGATATGTTTGTGACAGTCAGCATCTGCTTATTTGCACTGGCAACGGTTGCAGGGTGGTCGGTTTTTGGTGTTATCAGCACACGTTATTTATTTGGAGAAGGCTGTGTAAAGCCTTTTATGATAATTTTTATTATATGCTGCTTTCTTGGTGCAGTCTTAAATCTTGAGATGATTTGGGGAATTGCGGATATTTTCAACGGCTTAATGGCGGTTCCTAATTTGCTGTCGCTGTTAATTCTCAGAAAAGAAATGCAGGAATAAACTCTAAATCTTGCAAAAACTTTATGAATAATTAAGAAATTTTTGTGAAATCCCTTGAAACTTTACAGAAAATGTTATATAATTGAAAAGTATAGTATTTTCAGTACGAAATACAGAAAAGTGAGCTATGTTCGAAAAACTTTTGCTTTTATTTTATATTGTTAAAAGTTTTTCAAACCCGCCGATACACGCTCAAATGAGAATATTCACGCGTATCGGCTCAATAGGAAAGGAGATATAAATATGGCAATAACCAATAACCCAAACGTAATCAAGTGGGTAGAAGAAATGCAGGCTCTTACTAAACCAGATAAAATTGTCTGGATTGACGGCAGCGATGCACAGCTTACAGCCCTCCGTGACGAAGCTCTCGCAAGCGGCGAAATCCAGCTTCTTAATCAAGAAAAGCTTCCAGGCTGTGTATACCACAGAACCGCAGTAAATGACGTAGCACGCGTGGAGGACAGAACCTTTATTTGTACCAAGACTAAGGAAGAAGCAGGTCCCACAAATAACTGGTGCGACCCCGAGGAAATGTACGCAAAGCTCACTCCCATGTTCGACGGCGTAATGAAGGGCCGTACAATGTATGTTATTCCTTATTCGATGGGACCGATTGGCTCACCGCTTGCTAAGGTTGGTGTAGAGCTTACCGACTCAATTTATGTTGTACTTAACATGGACATCATGACACGTATCGGTGAAAACGCTTTCAAAAACCTCGGCGACACCTCGAATGACTTCGTAAGGGGTCTCCACTCAAAGGCAGATATCGATCAAGAAAAGCGTTATATCACACACTTCCCGCAGGATAATACAATCTGGTCTATAAACTCCGGTTATGGCGGAAACGTTCTTCTGGGCAAAAAGTGCTTTGCTCTCAGAATTGCGTCCTACCAAGGCTGGAAAGAGGGCTGGATGGCAGAGCATATGCTTATTCTCGGCATTGAAAAGCCAAACGGCGAGGTTAAGTATGTTACAGCAGCTTTCCCATCTGCTTGCGGAAAAACCAATCTTGCAATGCTTATTCCTCCTGAGGGATACGCTAAGAAGGGCTACAAGGTATGGACTGTCGGCGACGATATTGCATGGCTTAAGAAGGGACCCGACGGCAGACTTTATGCTATCAATCCCGAGAACGGCTTCTTCGGCGTAGCACCTGGCACTAACGCTAAATCTAACTTCAACGCGCTCGAAAGCACAAAGAAGAACACTATATTCACAAACGTTGCTCTTAACAACGACGACATGACAGTTTGGTGGGAGAGCCTCGACAAAAATCCTCCCGTTAATGCAACCGAGTGGAAGGGTGCTAAGGTAAACGGTCCCGAGTTTAAGGCAGAGGGTAATAATCTTGCACACCCGAACTCACGCTTCACCGCACCTGCTCGCAACTGCCCTTGCATTTCTAAGGAATTTGACAATCCCGCAGGTGTTCCTATTTCCGCAATGGTGTTTGGCGGACGCCGTGCTAAGACTGCTCCGCTGGTTTATCAAGCTTTTGACTGGAATCACGGTGTATTTGTAGGCTCGATCATGGCTTCCGAGACCACAGCAGCAGCAGCTGGCGCAGTAGGTGTTGTTCGCCGTGACCCGATGGCAATGCTTCCCTTCTGCGGCTACAACATGGCTGATTACTGGCAGCACTGGATTGACATGGGTAAGGATTTAGGCGATAAGGCTCCTAAGATTTTCAATGTAAACTGGTTCAGAACTGACGATGACGGCAAGTTTATATGGCCTGGTTTTGGCGATAACATGAGAGTTCTTGACTGGATTATCGAGCGTGCCGAGGATAATGCTGATGCTGTTGAAACAGCAATTGGCTACGAGCCTAAGGCAGCAGACATCAACATTGATGGTCTTGCAGATGAAGGTATTACACTTGATGTAATGAAGGGACTTCTTGACGTTGATAACGGCTTATGGCTTGAAGATGTTAAGGGTATCAAGGAATTCTACGGCAAGTTTGGCGACAAGCTCCCCGAAGAATTAAAAAATCAATTAAGTGCATTAGAAAAGAGACTTGGCTAATAGGTTATATAAAAAATCGGCGAGGATTATTTCCCCGCCGATTTTGTGTTTTTTTCCGCAAAAGCATCAACGATTTCCTGTATCATATTTCGTTGATGTGCATTTAAGTCCGTGACATCAATCACATATTTACTGCTAAAGCCGAGCAGATTATCAGTTGACACATGAAATATATATGCCAGCTTGATTAAGACATCGTAAGACGGCAATCTGCTACCAACCTCATAAGCTGATACTGTACCTTTAGTTACACCAATCATATTAGCTAGATTAAGCTGTGTAATTCCCTTAGCTTCTCTTAAATCCCTAATATTCTTTCCTATGTTAGTATTCATTTATTCATATCACCCTGCCTAATTATACATTAAATATAACCGCACATGGGGTTCTTTGGTACATCTTACAGTTGACTTATTTGTAATTTTATGTTATACTATCAGTGGACAGGATAGAAAAAGAAGTGCGAAGAAATATTAAGTGATAATAAAATGTAGGGAGAGGCTTCCTAGCCGCCCCTACATTCATACTATATTTATTTAATATTATCTGCATTTTTCTCTGCAAAAGCATCAACGATTTCCTGTATCATATTTCGTTGATGTGCATTTAAGTCCGTGACATCAATCACATATTTACTGCTAAAGCCAAGCAGATTATCAGTTG
>JAVBPL010000075.1:0-2502 GCA_031549645.1 Ruminiclostridium sp.
TCGGGAGTCGGACCCGGTGGGGTTAGCGGAGCGTCGAGTCCCGGGTCACTCACCAAATAAAAGACCTCCGTGAGCGATGCGAGCGGGAGGTCTTTTATTTGCATTTGAGTTCGGGGAGTCCGGCCTCGTAGAAAATCCACGATTTTCTACGGGGGTTAGCGGAGCGTGGAGTCTCGGGGTAACCCACCAAATAAAAAGCAAATAAAAACCAAATAAACACAGTGCATATGAGATTTTATGAAGATTTGCGATTGTTTTTAAACGGGCTATAGATTAATGGTGTTGATGCTATAAAGATTATATAATGCCAAGGGAGATAAAGCAAACAAAATTAATTTTATTTTTTGAAACAAAACTTCTTAACGCAGGGTATTACTATTGAATGGTGATTTTATGAAGATTCGAGGTAGTGCTTATGAGGGAAATCGAACATGAAGCAGTAAAGAAGGCATATGAAGAAATTAAGCCGTCTGATGCCCTAATTGATAAAGTAATAGCTGAGAGCAAACGATGTTTTAAGCAGAAAAATTTAATTCAATTGTGTACAAGATGTGCAGGGGCGGCAGCCGTTTTTCTTGCTTCAACTGCGATTATTAATACGGGACTCCTCAACCTTGATGAGGGGAATTTACCCGTTTCAAACGGGGAAGGGTTCGCTGGATCGATTTTTTCGGGTGGAACATCGTATGTAATTGTCGGCGGTATATTTGTGGTGCTTTGCTTGCTAAGCTTTTATGATTATCATAGAAAAAAAAGAAAATAGAGTCGCTTAATTTGAGACGACTCTATTTTTATTTTATAATGATGTTATAGCCTTTTGCTTTTTACGCTTAGTTATTAAGATAATAAATGGAAGATATGTAACCGCAGGCAGTAAAAATCCTATATACTTGTATTCGGACTGCACAAGACAGTTGTAGGTAGCATGATAAATTATAGCGGCTGAAAGCAGAGCAAAGGTTCCTGTATAGCATAGCTTCTTACGCTTTTTTACAAATGACATTCCGAAACCGACTGCCGCTGTGCATAAGCCATGCATAAGGCCCGAGCCAAAGCCGCGTATCAACGCCCAGAATAATGTGGCTTGATTGATATCTTTAATAAGAATAAAGCTGTTTTCAAGAATTGCAAAGCCAATTCCTACCGCAAGTGAGATAGCGACCAGCGTTTCTCTGCGGTCAGAAAAAACGAAAGCGAAAAAGACAATCGGCAGTGCTTTAATAATCTCTTCGGTTATAGGGGTTATCGTGGTAGTTACGAAGAATAAATCCCCACCGAAAAGAGACAGAAACATGCCATTAACTCCAGATATATATAGGCAGAGGGTAATGCCGATTATCATAAAGCCAACAACAAGGCGGGCATTTTTTTCAAGTAAAAACAGCATGAGTAAGAGCGGTGCCACCATGCAAATATACAGAATATAGATTAAGTTGTCTATTGACTCCACTTTTTCACACCCCGTTCCAGTATGATGATAAGCGTTCCGCTTATAAATGCATTTATTATAAGGCAAATTGCTACCCCGATGGGAATATTCCACACAGTGAACATAATTTGAGTAATACTTACAAGGGTGAAAAATAGAACCGCAAGGTTATAACTGCGAATTCCCTGAGCAATACCCAGCTCAACATCAGGTAACAGAAAATGCTTAAGATTATAATAAGAAGCTTGTGCGATAACTAAAAAGAATAATGAATAAACGACTTTATAAGTAATGCTGACCTCGCTTTGTAAAAAGACTATGTAAGCAATTATTATTACTATCGGTGCGGAAAGCGAAATAGTTTTGTACTTCCGCAGGTTTTTATCCTTCGTATCTAATAATCCATCCATTTGACCAAAGCTTGCTGAAAAAAGAAAAAAATAACACCCCAGCATACCCAGCATACCGACATGAAAGCCATCAGTTAATCCGACTGTCAACGCTCTCACAATGTAAAAAAGCTGACCAAGGCTGATACACCCCATTGCGCATATAACAATCTGTAGGAAAAGCGGTTCGCCTTTTTTAAAATGTCTCTTTCCTCCATAAATAAAGGAGAAAGCAGCGGAAATTAAAAGCAGAATATTGGCAATTAGCAAAAATATATCCATGTAAAAATAGGTTCCTTTCTAAACCTCTGAATAAACATCGGCAAGCTTTTTTTTCGCACGAGCTAATTTTGTTCTGACTGTGTTATGGTTCATATCCAGTGTTTCAGAGATTTGCTTTGTGCTCATATCCTCATAATAATAAAGGAAAATCAGGTTTCTGTCCTCCTCCTCAAGCTTCATGATAGCTTCACGAAGCTCAATACTCTCGACGTTATCATCAGTTTTGAAATCATCATATTCCAAGGCAACTGGCGCTGGATTATCCTTTAAAAAATCCTTCGCTGAATTTATCGTAACACGAATTAGCCACGCTTTCCTGTGCTCCTCGCTTTGATAATCACGCTTTTTCTTAAAATATTTTAAGAAAACCTCAGAAAAAACATCGTCGGCATTATGGTAATT
>JAVBPL010000151.1:0-29075 GCA_031549645.1 Ruminiclostridium sp.
ACCCGTTCCTCAAGGTTTTTAGTGAGCTGGACCAAATTTTTTTCCACTTGAGAATAATGCTGAAGCAGCACATAAATCTGAATAAAGCAGTATATAGTGGCGAACAATGGGAAAACGTCAAAGCTTTCCCAGAGTAAAAATCCTGTTTTACTGCATATAATCCCTGTCGTAAGCATTAAAATACTGATAAACTCTACAACAATAGTCTTTAAATCAGCAGAAACCTTCCTTTTTGCCATTCTTATAAAGGTTAATATTATTATTATAATGCTGACAATAAACATAACAATCGCGAGACCATGTATCAATGCACGATAACGGCTAACCTCAATCGGCTCCATAAGAGCAGTTATTATGCAGGCAGATATTGCAAGAATCGCAATTATTGGCTGAACAAATTTTACTTTAGCATATTTTTTATAAATCGGCGTATTGGCAAAATAAGCCGCAATAACCAGCGCCATATATTCGAGTTTAAACAGAAGTGCACCGTTTATGCCAGGGACTGCATAATATGCAAGCACTTCCTCTGATGAAACCAGTATAATATACAAGCAGCCGAGCGAAACAATCGCATAATCGAGGTGCATTCTTCGATTTTTATTTTGAATAAACACTAGCATAAAATATAAAAACAAAAATAGCAGGAAGCCAGCCATTATCCCCGACATCGCAACCAAAAAGGTACGGTAATAATCCACTGTATCTCTTACACCAACAAGCAGCGGCGAAACAAAGCCCGCATCTACATGGTCACGGTTTTGAATTTGAATTATTATTTCAAGCTCCTCTGACTGTATCGGTGCTATATAGCCCACTGTATTTGCGTAGGTTATGTAATAATCCTCGAAATTTTCAGACACACCTCCCATGTTGCAAACCTCGTTGCCATCAAGGAAAATCCTAAATGCGCCGTATTGGAACCGTGAATAAACACCTGCACCCTCGGCGATATCTGTAACCTTAAGCACCATTCGATAGGTCGCCGTGCCTTCCAGATTTGGATAATTTTCTTTATCGTTAATCCAATAATGGGGTAGAGTAACATACTGCATATCATATTTATCTTTATTATGATTTTTAAAATCCTCTGGATAAAGTAGGACATTAGGGTAAAACTCCCACTCACCCTTCAAGCTATAAAGGGAGTTGTCATAATCTTGAAGCTCAAGTAAGGGAACCGATGCATAACCTTTTTCGGCATCAATTCTGTTCACCGCCGGCATTTGCACAATCAAAACAGACGGAACACAATAAAGCAAAACAAAAGTAAAAGTTAAAATTACAATTACTTTAATAAGTATTCCTGTGTATTTTCCAAACTTATTATCAACTAGCATTAATGCTCTCCCAGTCTATATAAGATTTTCTTCGATCTCAATTCGTTCATAAGGAAGACCGAGTGCCTTCGAAACTTTTTCTCTTAAAGTTTCGGCCTCGAAAGGCTTTGCCACGAAATCAACAACAGAATATTCAAGTACTTTTTTTATAGTTTTTATCTTGTTATTTGAGCTTATTATTATCACAGGTGCTTTTTCATACATCGGATTTTTACTCAAAAAATCCAAGAATTCAAACCCACTGACATCAGGCATATCAAGATCCAGTAAAAAAAGCGATATTTTATCGACATTATCAAGCGTAAGCATCGCCGCCGTTGCAGACTTAACAGTGTAAACATTTACTAAATCCTTAAGAGAATTTTTGATAAGTAATAGGCTCATAGAAAAATCATCTATCGCTAAAACATTAAGTTTATTATTCATCGCATTATTGCTCCTCGCTTGATTATAAATAAAACGTAATTAAATTATAACAAAAAATGTTCATAATTACAAGCGATTTAAAATTATTTACAATTCAGTAATACATTTTGTTAAAAGCCAAAAAAAGTCTTGACACAATAAAAAAGTTATGATATACTATTAAGGCATTCACGATTTTAGAAAGTAGTGCATATTCGGAGGCGTACCGAAGCGGTCATAACGGGGCGGTCTTGAAAACCGTTTGGGTGCAAGCCCACAGGGGTTCGAATCCCTTCGCCTCCGCCAATTTATCTTAACAAAAGTTCACCTTGGAGAAGTACCCAAGTGGTGAAGGGGCTCCCCTGCTAAGGGAGTAGGTCTGTTAAAGGGCGCGAGAGTTCAAATCTCTCCTTCTCCGCCAAATTATTTCAAATCCGAACCCTACATTTATATTTGTAAATGGATTGTTCGGGGTTGTTATCCAAAGGGAATAATAACACAAAAAGCCCGCTGAGGCTGATAACCTCGGCGGGCTTTTTATGTCCGAATCGGATATAAAATTTCTATTAACATATTTAATAACTCATTATGTAAGATTATATCGGAAAGAAAAGCCTTATATATTTTTAAAACCAATAGGCTTAGTATGTTTTAATCTTGCGAATCAGTATTTTGTTTATCATTATCATATTTATTCTTTATCTTTGGGTATAATCCTGCAAAAGTTATAAAAAAGACAATTAATATAATAACACTTATGCTTCCTATTGTATCTGGGGGATTATCTTTTATTAATATATTTGAAAATTCTATATCATTTAATCTCTTTACAATAAAGGAATATACAAGATTAAAGACAATAAGTATAAAATAAAATATTAAATATGCCCTGCTTTTTGATATATTAAAATTTTTAGTATAGAAACATATTAATACAGATAAAACAATTGCATATAAATACGTTGAAATATAGAAGGTATCTTCAATTATATTCTCTGTTTCATAATATGTCATTAAACTCCAAACTAATAAAAAAGCTAAAATTCCAATAAATACTTTATGTGGAAAGATATCTTTAAAATGAATATTTTCGTTTTTATAGAAAGTTAAGAATGTAAAAATGAATAATCCAAATGAAATAATAACATATGTACAAGTTAATAAAAAAATTGAATTTAAAGAATCAACACTTATAAATATAGTTTCATTAAAATAAATTTTTGCTGGTTTATGTTCATATGAATAAATAAAAAAAACTGTACAAGAATAGCTTAATTGTAAAAGCAAAGGATATATTTCATATATAATAGATAATTTCGAATTTTCACATATTTCAATGAAATTATATTTTTTATCAGATTTGTAAATATAATCAAGTGCAAAATAAATTAAAATAGGAACTACAATTATGTTGTTTATTAAATGATGTATTCTATAAAAATGTCCCCATACAAATTGTAGAATAATTGGTAAAACGCTTGTAATTAAGATTATTATAACGGTAATTATTTTATGCCTAATTAAAATTTTAAATATTGGAATTTTAATTAGTATTATAATAGGCATAATAAGAGATATTATATCACCTATAATAGTGATTGTTAACTCAATATTGTGATAAAAATGAAAAATGAACAAATTTATTATTGAAATTACTATTGATATAACTGCTATAATTATTGATTTACCATCTTTTTTATCTACAGACATTATATATTCTCCTTTATATTAAAAATTTATAAATATCATATCATATAAATCTTATAAAAAGTTAAAACTTGCAGAAAACTTCTATAAAAAATATAAAACTTGCAAGAATCTTACAGGTTTTATATTAAATAACTATAGTTTAAACAAAAATACAGGGTAGTCAATGAGTGACTACCCTGTTATAAATATTCATATTATACTTTTGTTATCCCTTCATTATTAGCATACCCCGTTGTATTACCCGTAGTCGCATCACCAGGCTTCACCCCAAGCTGATACGGATAATTGGCACCCTCGACAATACGCACAATATAAACCGTCTTACCGACAGCTGTACTGTTATTGGCAGCCGCCACAGAAGCAGCACCTGCATACTTACTTGTTATTTTAACTCTGTCACCGACCGAGAATTTAGGCTTTTGAGAGACTTCCGAGAATAATTTAGCACCAACTTGGTCGACGTACATTCCGAAGGAACCGTCAGAGAACTGGAGATACTTGAGCTTACCGCTATCGAAAACCTCGGCAACCACATTGTAAACCGTATTTTTCGTGAACTTCCCGATGACAGCACTATTTCCCGAAGCCTTAGCACGTTTATTAGCTGAAGCAGCAATACACCTGTACTGCTTGTTAACACTCATGAACTTAGCCATTGTGTTATCGACAAGAGCGGTATTACTAGTCTTGTCTACGACAGTCTTGTTATAACCGCCCGCTTTTATAATCTCAGGATAATCTACATAACAGAGGTTGCAATCTACACCACCTGCGCCGTTAACATTGCCGATGCCCCACTGCCACATTTTTTGACCGTAATCGTACTTTGTGGCTTTATCGGGACTATCTGTCCAAGCAGCCAGCCATATATCGTAGGATTTCAAGCGATCTTTTTCAAGATAGCTCTCCAGCCATGCAGGGTTAGCATACACAGCCGCATAATATCCCGCTTGACGTATCTCGGCTAAAAACGCCACCGCATTATCGGTGCGCTGCTTGGTTGTTAATCCAGGGATAAGCCTTTCGTCCTCAAGGTCGTAGAATATCGGATATGCAATGTTGTAACCCTTGATTGATTTTAAGCAGTGCTGAGCTTCTGCCCTTGCCTCATCTACGGTCCGTGCCATTGCGTATACATATATGCCGACAGGTATTCCCGTTTTAACGCAACCATCGAGGTGCGAATAAAGCAGATCGACGGTTTTTTCTTTTTACCCAGATCGGACGATTGCGAAGCTTACGCCATCCGGTTTAACCTTTTTGTAATCAATACTACGCTGGCAGTAAGAGATGTCTATTCCTTTAGTTTTCATTGTGTGTCCTCACTTTCATTTTTCTGCTTAATCTGCTTTAAAATATCCATAAGCTTTTTTGGTATCGGTACACCCATATTACCCGCATTCTCAAGTATGCTTATTCCCTCATTAGCAAGCAATACAGATATAACGACGGTTTTCAAAGTTGAACCGCCGCCGATAACATGCACATCGATTATATTTGCTACTGCCACTAAAATCAAAAGTATTACTTTTTTCACAATACCCTTAAAGCCTATCTCGCTTGACAGCTTTTTTTCAAAAACCGCCACAATAACCCCTGTTATGTAATCCAGTATTACAAAAGCAATCAAAGCATAAAATAACCCGTCGATTACCCCAAATAAAAAGCCCACCAATGCCCCAAATATGGCACAGCAAGCCTCTAAGATTGATTTATTCATATAATATTCTCCAAAAATTTTATTAAAATAGGTTATACTCCTTAAGCGGTTATGTTGTTAGCAATTACATCACCCGTTGCATTTCCTGTTATTGTACCAATAACATAATTATTTGTAATAATAGCTTTTCCTGTTGCTCTACCAGCACTAATACCATAACATGAATTACTATTGCAAATAACTTTGTTCATATATCCATTAATATAAATTATTCCATTACATCTGATGTTATTTAAGTATACAAACCCCAAGACAGTATTTGAATTAGAACTCAATTCTACTGAATTAGCATTAGTTGTAATAAAATCACAATTATATGCATTTACACTCACTAAAGTAAATGCTTTAATAGCTGATATTGTAACATCACAAATTGTTACATTAACATCAGGTGCATTTGGTAAACAATAAACCCCTATCGCTGATAAAGCTAATATTTTTCCACCTCTGATAATGATAGTTGAAGGTACACCAGCATAAATAGCACCTTCTGTTGTGCTATTTAAAGTTGTTGTTATTCTCGTATTTAATATATTAACTTCTGAATAATTAAAAAAAGTACAAGAAATATTAGTAGTTGCTATATAGCAATATGAAATTGTTAAATTAGTAGAGCCGGGACCACTTGGTGCATATATTCCTTGTTCACAGTTTATTATATCACAATTGGTAATTTTATGTTTCGATGAACCATATGAATTACTTTGTCCTATTCCACCCGTCTGTATTCCATATTGACAATCATGTATATTGCAGTTATCTATTGTTGTTCCAGTTGTTCCTAAACAATTTATACCCTGATTAGCATTTTGTATTTGACAATTATGAATTTTCACATTGTCAGATTTCTTAACTGTACTATTGTCGCTGTACCATAATGAAATATCTGTTCCAGAACCGCTCAAATTAATAGTTATATCATGAATTTCAGAATTATTTGCTGATTTTACTAATAACATAAGAGTTATAGTTGAACTTGTTGATTTAGTAATTATAGTACTATACATACCTTCTCCACACAAAGTAACATAAGATTTAGTTATGTTAATAGTAGCAGAAGTATTATAAGTCCCCGCTCTTAATAAAACAGTACCACCATAAGAAGGTAATGCACTTAATGCCGCATTTATCTCAACATCATCATCAACCCCATCACAAAGATAATCAACCTCATCAGCTGTATGTCCTGCTGTGGTAGTTCCAATTACGAATGTAACTGCTTTTTTACCACTACCGCCGCTGTTCCATTTCGTCCGTTCATCAGCAGTAATATGCCCTACCTTATCAGCTATGTGCGTAATAAAGGCAGAAACAACCTTCGCAAGCTTTCCAAGAGTAAGAGCAAGCTTTTCTCCGCTTGTTAATACTGTAACTTCCTTAGCCTCGGTAAATGTCGGTGTCTGGTCATTAGTTGAGACATTTGGAACATTTCCCAGACCTACCTGTTCGGCTGTTACACCATGAGGGTTATTATTAGCGGTAGTGTGATTATATGCTTGCTGCCCTAAATCCCCCCTAAAGGCTGTTTCGGCGGTATTACCAATCGCAATTGACGGGCTGATTTCAACATATCCTGTACCTCCCCACCTATATGTAAGATTGGTGTCCTTTGTAAAATAAATAATGTTTTTTTTGCCTTGTGAGGGAAAGTCTGCGACAGTATCATATTCCTGCGCATCGCTGATATAAGATGGTAGTTGCGATGTAGGCACTTTACCGTCAACTAAATCGGCTTTATCACTCAATACGGTTGACAAGTCGTTGATGTCTGCAACACCATGCTTGTGTACGCCATTAGCTTTACTATTCCAAGTAACACGCTCCTCGGCAGTGATATGTTTTACGCCATCTGAGATATGCGCAATAAAATCTATTATAACCCTCGCAATTTTACCAAGTGCAACGGTTATTTTTTCGCCGCTAGTTAATCTTGTTAACTCCGCTGCGGTTTCATAAGTCGGCGAACCGTCGGCTTTACTGTTCCAATTGGCACGCTCCTCGGCAATGATATGTATATTACCGTCCTGTTCATGCTTTAAAAGCTCACCTTTAGTCGCTAGTATTTGCGGGTCAAGTGTAAAACTAAAATCAGGTGTATTCTTAAAAGGGAGCTTAAAAAAGAAGGTATATACAAACTCGGGATTTTCCAAAACAGTAGGTACTCTAATACCTGTACTATCTTGATTTAGAGCAAACAGAATATCGCTACCACTCACCGTTTTTCGTGCATAAATACCAATTTGCTTAATGATATAAGCTGTTTCAACGCCTATATTATTAATCCTCACACATACAATTTTACCATCATCGCTCGATTTAATATCCACAATATCAAGATTTTTTTGCGGAGCTGTCACCTGTGTTTGTGCAAGGAGTGAAGCTTCTGCCACAACCGAGCCGCCATACAAGACTTTGGAAATCGTAATTCCCTCACCTATAAAGGCCTCTGAATATAGTTTATTTCCGATATTTGTAATAACCGCATTATCCCAAGCCATAATTTTTCACCTCCACCGTAATTTCACCCATTATTGCCAAAGGTTTAACGCAAACAAACATTGTCGCACTTCCGTCTACCGTTGGCTCATAAATAATTTCATCTATTTTAGAACGAAGATTTTTATAATTTACAACCTTTTTTATTACCTCGTTTTGCTTTTCCACATCTCCGACAGGGTCTTTAATTACGACTTTAAAATGATACGGTTCACCGCCGTAGCTAAACCATTCTTCTATATTCGTATTCGGGTAAATATCACGTAAGGCTGTTTCTACCGCATATTTCGTACCCTGATATTTATGTACCTTAAAACTATTTTTAATAATAGCTCTTTTTTCCTCTGTGGTATATGTTGTATCATACCAATCAACATGAAGGTCATAAGCTAAAATATCAAGTATATCATCATTTAGTTCATTTATCCGAGGATATATAATACATAAATCAGAATACTTGATATTTTTTTGTAATTCATCTGCTATTATTTTCGCAAGTATGGATATGTTTACATCATTTTTTAGTACATCAGGAAGTGAACGAAGATAATCGGTATCATACATATTATTCATCTTCCAATCCTCCGAAAACAACGTTTAAATCACCCAAAAAGGCAATCTCATTATCGTTTACATAAGTTAACGAGGGTTCTGTTATAACAACTCTCTTTGCTCCCGCTTTTTTCAATAAATATATAAGTTCATCGGGGTTGATGTCTCGTCCCATAACTTTTGTTTGCCATTTTATATATTCATCGATAGACACTTCAACCTCTTTTTGTATTATCACTGCATTTGCCGATTGTGAGTTAGATATATAATATTTGATGTCAATATTAAACTCAATTGTGTTAGGGGGTGAAACTCTGACATAGTCGGTTAAAGGTCTCACCTTGTCGGCGGACAGTGTCTTTTGAATAAGCTGAACCATTTCTTCATCAGGCAACTCTCCATTTTCAAGCAATACATATATATCAACTATACCTGGGTCAGTAGACTTCGCAACAACATCAGTTATTTTCGCTGACGCGGATTTTGTATGATAAATATATGCACCTGACGGTCCCGCAGTCGAAAATGTCTCCGGGCTTTCCCGCATACGGTTGTAGAAAGTTTCATCCGATTCTAACTCCGCACCTCCCTCACTGGTAGTTACATTTTCAACCTTTGCATAAAATGGGTATAAATCAATTAACTGTGTTATTTGCCCGGGTAAGAATCCGTTTCCTATCTCTCCCACTGTCTGACATTCAGCAGCCGAATCTCCGTATGACATTTCAGGCGGTATGCTGATTGCTGCTGTTGTCGCAAATATTATTTCACCGTCAACCGTTACCCTTGTTCCTTTCGGGATTATTTGTGCGGAGGGTTGAGGTTCTGAAAGAAAAAAGCGTATCGTTGTTATAGCAGGTTTTGCTTCAGAACGCTTTACATCTTTGAAAATCTCCGCAATTGAATCCAAATATTCACCTTCTGCATACCTAGGTACATTTTGTTTTGCAGATGTATCAATGATAACTCGTTCTTGTGTTATAATATCCGCAAGCCATAATATGAATAACCTTATAGGGTCGGCAGGATAAAGCGGTTTTGCTTTACCTGTCATTTTTTCATGAAATACTTCATACGCCTTTACCAAGCTGTTTACAAGAATTTCCGTATCCGTGTCTACAAAAACTATATTAGGGTATTGTATAGAACTATCCGACATTTATTTCTACCTCCAAACTCGGGATAATTTTACCTGCGGTTTCGTCATGCTCGAAAGATATGTTTTTTATTTTCGCCCGTGGCTCGTATGCTTCTATTGCATCATAAATCTCTGCTATAAGTATTGACACGGCAGCAGGTGTCGGCTTATCGAGGAATCGGGCAGAAATTCCAAAATCACGGTTAAGTGGTACAGTATTCTTTATAGTCGATAATATAATTGATACATTTCGTAATATTTCTTCAATTTCTGTGGCGGGTGCAAGGTTTATTTCAACGTTTGTGCTCGATGTTACTGTATATGACATAAAATCACCTCACCGCGTATGCAATAAGCGATATATTTACCTTTGCAATTAGCAAATTACCCTTGTTGTCGAACTTTTCAAGTTCTTTTGAAGTTTTATCAATCACCCATTTATTTTTACCATATACCTTACTCCCAATTACAAGCCGCATAACTTTTCCGCTCCGCTCTGCATCGAGTAATTTTGTAATCTCTGTCATGGGATTAACGCCTAAAAAAGCTGAAAAGAACATTGAAAAGCTGATTTTATCAGCGTCCGTTCCCGTGTACTCGAGTAAAACGTCTTTCAAATGGCGGTTGTGTGTTGCATACTGTGCCGAGCTTTCCCATTTTAAGCCGTCAAAGGTTTTAACCTGACTTGTAGATACCGAAAATACAATATCCCCTAGCGTACCGATTGTTGCCATAATCAAATACCTCCTATCACAACGCCGTCACTCTCACCTTTTGGAAGGTATAAACATAAAACAAGCTGCCCTACATGCGGCAACCACGGATTAATAATTAATGTGTGCGCATGTTCCTCAAAGGCTTCTTCGCCGCTTCCGCCGCTTATTGGCTGTGTTTTATTTTCAAAAACAAAAGGCGGATTTTGTAGCACCTTCAGCGGTCCCGACATTAGAGGATTGCCCTCACTGTCTTGTTTATCATGATACGCAACACGTGCTGTTTGGTTTACAACATCGACAGAATTTATTGTTCCAATCCGAACTAAATTATTCAAAGCGGCTTCTATTTGTTTATTCATCAATACTCCTCCAATACCCTACGTAGCTTTACTTGTAACGTGTACCCACTCGCGGTTACGCTGTGTGTTGCGGTTTCAATGATGTACTTGCCGTCAAACATACCCCACCCTACAACATTAACTGTTACTCCCGCCACAAGACTAATATCTCCAACAAGCGTAAACTCTGCTTGAAATTCCGCCTTGTTTTTTTGGCGCAAGCGTTTCATTGCAAGTTGCCGTGCTTCCTCGCGTGTTGTAACTTTTTCGTTAATCTCAAGAACTAATCCATTTTTTTCTGCGTCCCGTGGTGTATATGTATATTCAATCGTTTGTCCTGTTTGCGGATTGGTATAACTTACATGGCACTTGTTATATTTTGTATCATTTGTCGATGTACCGAAGCGGTAGGTTTTTACATCTGCCGCACCGCGTTTGATTTCTCTAACCTCTGTTTTGCTTTCATAATCTGCTTCATCAAATAAAACGATTATTTTTGCCGATACTTTCAAGGATATTCCCGCGTCCTTGCAAAGCCCTTGTAAAAAAACAATATCAGACAACTGTACTTGCTCGCGGCGTGTATATATCGGGTCAAAGGACGATTCATATATACATTTCATGCCGTTTTTCGTTGCTATCTCGTCTGCTATCGCAGAAAGCTTTATATTTTCCCACGCTTTCGTTTTTAACTGTGTCCTGACAGTGGAGGAATAAGAGAGAGAAGTTGCCTTAATAGATACTTGTGCGGGTGGTCCCGAACCGTCTATACTGTCAATTTCAAATGTACCGCAATCAAGAACATGGTCTTTCCCGTCTGATTCCCAATTTCTTTGTATAATGACTGCTGATATTTCCGTACCCTTTACGCCGCCTGTTGCGGTTTTTGTTGTGCTTGCCGCTGTGTCACTCAGTACTTGCGCTGCGTCAACCCACCCGTATACATTAGAAGTTGTACCGATAAGGTGGTATGGGTGGACTGCGCCGTATGCAATATTTGTAAGCTTTGCTTTACCTGCCGTTCTGTTTCCTCCTGAAGGTGTTATAGCCGTTGAACTTGCATAATGATAACCACCCACAAAATCCAGAATATCACCCTTTTCAAAAGCACCGTCTGTCATACTTGATGTGTCCGAATTGGACACATTACCACCTAGCCAATTCGTAAGCCAAATACCCTCTCTATCGTCAATGTTTAGTTGTAAATCATCTGTTTTATCTTCCTCGTGGTCGGTATACGTTAATTGTAGAAGATATTTATTAATATCTGTGCTAACATCCACACCGCCGATTTTAACAACAATTTCGGTGCGCCTTGCAAGCGTGTTATAACTCATACACTCACCCCACGTTTCCACGGCGGCAAGCTGTCCTGCGATTTAACGGGAATATCGGGTATAGTAAGAACAACGCCCGCCGAAAAGATGAATGTATATCTGTGTTTCAAGTTAGCCTTAATGAGTGCATCCGTCTGCATTTCGTTCCCTAGAGTCTTTTTCGCTACCATATCCCACGTATCACCTGATATAGTAACATACGTCTTAGCCGCATTAGTTATAAGTCATTCTCCTTTCGTTATCCACCTTCTTGCGGAAATAATCATCTATAAGAAATACAATCTGTTCATTATTTTTTGATAATATTTCCTCAAGGTTATCGGGTGCATTTTTTTCAAAGTTAAGAATGGGCTTATATTCAATTTTTATCGTTGTTTCTCCGCCTTGTGAGCTTGTGGCATTTACAGTCGGCGGAAAATTATATTTCAACATTCTTCTTGATTCATCTGCTGTATATACTCTTTCACCGCCACCAAAATCAATTAATTCCGGACCGTTTTCACCTACTAGGTGTAAACCTGCTGTTGCTGATAATGTACCGGAAGCATATCCCTGTTGAGCTTGATAATATTCATAAGGGCTTGAATAACCGCCATAAGGTCCATGTGAAGTATTTTCATTACTAAAATATTTATTATTGGGGTTATAGTATTCGACAGGAATTCTTATCGGGTCGGTTTTTACAATATCTCTAACTTGCTTAATCTCATCGTTAAGGTCGCTAAATTCCTTACTAATATCATTCCTAAAGTTTTCCTCAACATGCGACTGTATGCTCTGCGTCCAACTGTCAATATCTAAATTGAGTAAATGCGAGGTATCAGCCTGTAAAAAGCCGAGTACATTATTCCAAACTGTAGGATCGCTTTTTTCAATCTCGGAATAAAATGCGTCGTTCAATTGACCTTGCACCTTATCAATTACAGCTTGTAACCCATCGGTGAGCATATTTCTTTCAGTTAAATATGCTTCATTAGATATACGCTGTGTCGCTTCGATAGCTTCAAGATTATTTTTATATTCTTCAAACGAATCATAACCATAATCATAATTTAACTTTGCGTTTCTGCGAAATTCGTCATACGTATTATTTATGAGTTTTTGGGCATCGTCGAGTTCTTTTTGATATGCTTCAGCATATTCACGCATTGCGCCTAATTCTTTTATTGCGGCATCTTGATTTTCGCCAATATCAATGGCTGCAATTGTGGCTAGTGTTTCCTCATACGCTTTAGCCGCTTCCGATTTTTGCCGTGAAGCTTCAATAAGATATGAGCTTCGCTTTTCAAACTCTGCGTATTCGCTATCAGTCAAAGTTTCTCCGTTACTCTTGCGGGTTAAGAACTCATTAACATACGCTTGTGATTCGTTTAAGTTGTTATTGTACTTTTGTTTAAATGTATCAAGTACACTCTCAATTGACTTAACATCAGCACCAAGCGAAGTTGCCACCGCTCCCGCCGCAAGCTTAAAGTTATCAAAAACCACTTTATATTCGACGGAAAATTTATCTTTTAAAGCCGTTGTAAGTTTATTAAAAGGTTCAATTAATGCCTCCGCTTCACTTGGTGACAAAGTGGCAATATTACGTAAATCATCGCCATAAATCTTAATTTCACGGCGTGTATCTCCTATCGTGCTTTGTAGTTCTTCAATTTCAACACCGTAACTATTTATAGATTTCGCAAAATTATAGCTTTCGCTTGTACTGTCTTTTAATCCCTGTGTGATTTCCGAGAGCTTCTGACCGCCATTATTAAATAACGCACTTTCAATATTTGCTTTTGAGACAGCAATTGTCGCTTTATGTTGAGCCCATAATGCCACTACAAGAGCCGTAACAGCAGCGGTAGCAACCCCTCCTGCTGGTCCTATTGATTTAAGTACCTTCCCAATACTTGCTATTTCTTTTTTACCAAAAGCAACTGCTAGTTTTGCCGCTTTCAATCCCACAACTAATAAAGCAACTTTTCCGGTTGTTTCAATTATTTGCTTGACAAGCTCGGGGTTTTCTTTGACCCATTCATTTGCTTTACCAATAATATCAGTTATACTCTGCACCGCTTCGCGTATTTGAGGTGTAAAGACTTCACCCGTGGTGGTAGCAAATCCCTCCCAAGCTGATTTTGCAAGCACTATATCGCCGTTGAGATTGTCAAGTCGTATCTGTGCCATTTTTTGAGCTGCACCGTTGCAATCGTATATCGAATCGACGAGTTTATTATATTCATCATCCGTTGCCCCGACGATTGTTAAAAGTCCTGCCATGGCTCGCTTTTCAGCGAAGCCCTCAGCTTCAGACACTTTTCCTGCCGCTGTTAAACCTTCGATAACATTATCTATTTGTTCATCAAGCTGCTCAAGTGTTTTAAACGTACCATCACCATTTACTAGGTCAATGCCAAGCTCTTTGGCTATTTCCTTTGTTCCGCCGCTTAACGATTTCTTTTCATCTTCGGAAAGTCCGTTAAACGCTTGTCTTGTCTCATTAACAATATCAAGTAGTGGACGCATTGTTCCGTCCTCAAATGAAGTCTTTATTTTCTTTCCGTTTATTTCAAATTCACTTGTGAGCTGTGTAAATATCATGCGTAACGATGTACCTGCTTGACTTGCTTTGATACCCGAGTTTGCCATTAAGCCCAGTAATACCGCGGTGTCCTCAATACTAAATCCAAATTGCCCCGCAAGAGGAGCGGCATATTTAAAGCTTTCTCCCATCATACCGACATTTGTATTGGAATTAGTTGCTGCGGCGGCTAGAACATCAGAAAAATGCGTCGCATCATTTGCAGATAAACCGAACGCTGTAAGTGAATCCGTTACTATGTCGGAAACAATTGCTAAATCCTCACCCGAAGCGGCGGCAAGATTTACGATGCCGTCCATACCATTAAGCATTTGTTCGGTTTTCCACCCTGCCATTGCCATATATTCAAGCGCTTGCCCTGATTCAACCGCGGTAAATTTTGTCGTTGCACCCGTCTCTTTTGCTAGCTCGTTGAGTTGTGCCATTTGTTCGGCAGTTGCTCCCGATATAGCTTCAACGGTCGACATCTGCTCTTCAAATGCCGCCGCGGGTGTTATAAAGGCTTTATAAAATGCAGTGCCGAACGCCGTAACAACTGCTGTCGTTTTTATAAAATCTGTACGTGCTTTTGATAATGAAGCAGTAGTCTCCCGCTCCCATTTATCAAGACGAGCTATTTTTTCTTGCTCATTTTTTAATTTATCGTATGAATCCTGAAGCTTTTTATTTTCGTCTGTAAGGTTTTCGGTATCAATTCCTGTGGCTTTTAACTTTTCGCCTAATTCGGATAATTTTTGCTTTTCATCGCTTATATTTTGGTTGGCTTTTTCGGTCGAATTAATATTATCCTTTATTTGTTTATTAAGCTTTGATTTATCTTCTCTTATTTTGTCAAGCTCCTTTGAGAGCTTTTTATATTCCTCGGTGTCCTCACCTGTTGTTTTCTTACTGTCTTTTGATGCTTTTTGTAATTCTTTTTCTTTTGTTACTGTCTGAGAAAGTTTTTGTTGTAAATCTCCGTGTTTTTGCGCCAATTCCTGTACTATATTCTTTTGTGCTGTTATAGCAGTTTTGGCTTTTTCATACGCAGTCACATCACCCTGAACCTTTTTAATTGCTTGAAGTGAGCCTTGTAAATTCTTTGTTGTATTTATAGCAGAATTAAATGTTTTATTAAAGTCAGAACCAACAGCAGCTCTTAACTGTAACATTAATTCATATTCTTTACGATTTGCCATTCTGCCCCCCTTTTTTTATAAATAAGGGACGTATAATGCGCCCCTTAATTATTCTCTGCCGTATTTATAGCCTCAATCCACTTTATAATTTCTGGCAAACTCATAGATAGCCAAAACGGAATAGGTGTACTTGCGGCTCGTGCAAGACAAATGCTCTGCTTCCGTAACCATTCGCATGGGTTTTTTATTAACCCAAATCCAATAAAAAACGTCGTGCCGCATTTGTTATTTTATTAAATTCCATAATAGGCATTGCTTTTATTACATCACTACCTATTCCCGAAGCTTTACTTGCTAACCTGTATAAAAAGCCTCGTGACATTTCAGCAGATACAATATACTCACCATCATCTTGCATTTCTTTTTCAATGCTCATAAAATCGTTACCCGTCAAATTTTCAAAATTGAAATTTACCGTAACATATTCTTTACCCTCATACTTAAAAGGTGTTTTAAAAGTGTGGTTATATATACCCGCATTTTCTTTTTTTGCTTCAGGGAACTTTATTACTTCACTCATGATATTTTCCTCCGTTATAATATTTATTTACCAAGTGCTTTACGAACCTCTTTAAGATAATCCGTGCCATGAATGTAACAAATAAAATTGAGCATATCTATTTCAATTTCTTTTTTACCGTCAATATACATAGCCCAATATGTTACAGCATACTCACCGCTTGCGTCAGCGGGAGAAGCGGAAGCCACCTTACCAGGGTTTAACTTTTTCGGTTTACATACAAACACGTGTTTTACAGCTACAACCTTTGTTTGTCCTGATACAGTGTCCTTGTCTTGTTGTGCTACCCGTAGTTCAATTTGATGGTCCCGTGGTTCTAAAAGGGCTATTGCTGAAGCAACAACAGTACGGAAATTTAGCGTAAGTGTCATAGCTTCTATATGTCCAAGAACAACGCTTTCTATTGTACCGTTTATACCCGCTCCTTTTACCTCGTTTGTAAGATACGATATTTCGGGTAAACTTGCTTCAGCCATACCGTAATATTCAGTAGAATTTTCGTACACCTGAAAATTAATGATTGTTTCATTTACTTTTGACATAATTCATTCCCTCCCTTATACAGTTAATGCCGCTGTGACATAAGACGGGTCGTATTCGAGTACAAACTCAATTTCTTTTGCAGGAGAAGGGGGAGTAATATAAATATGAAAAACCGCTTTACCGCTCATAAGTGAGGTAGTGGGGTTTTCATCTGCAATAAACTCAACACGTCCACCCAAAAGCTTTTCTTCTGATATTAATCCGTTAAGCCATATATTTACGCTGTCAACAATTGTTTCCACAAAGCGACGCGTAAACTTATTGTCAACTTGATTCCAGTATGTAAGTATAAGAGTATTGGCAACCCACGCAAACATACGTGATACACAAAGAAAATAATCCTTTACATCCGTATTTGCGGGATAACAAGCTGTTTCATTACCCCATAATACAAAGCCACTATTAAAATTAAGTGTGGTTGTAATACCTTGACTATTGAGGTAATTTGCTTGTTGAATATCTAAGAGTACCTCCGTACCGTCTGCTAGTACCGCACCACTTATCTGCATTAATTTATTAGACGGGCTTTCAGCCGGACAACCACCGTTATTTGCATCAACTGTTGCCATAACTCCCGCCATTTGCGTCGATAAATGAAATACCTTATCCCCCAATTTACACATGGGGAAACAAAGGACTTGCGTCTTGCTGTTTATATTCTGCGCCTTTTTCCATGCGGGCACATCTGCATAATGTGTAACCTGTGTAGTATCAACATCAATCAAGGCTTTTGCTTCAAATACTCCGTTTATACTTGTCGCTTTTGCGCTCATAATCGCCGCAACCTCCGCGTCATGACTCCACCCCGGGCAAATGATAATGTCAGGGACAATGCCATACTTAGGAAATACGGCTTCAATAAGCTCAAAGCCTGTTGCCTTTTTCGTAACCACATTAAATCCGCCTATAATATCCGATTTATTTACTTGTGTCGGGTCTACCTTATCGAACGCTATATTAAGCTTCGTTGTCCCTTCGGGTATCGTTCCATCAGGTAATATTTCAATAACGAGATTTTCACCGTCATAGAATAAATCGTAGTCCTCGCCCGCTGTGTAGGCTTTGACAACCACGGTTTCTGCAATTGCATCAAGTGTCAGCTTTACCCGCTTGTCAGTAACTGTATAATCCGTTGCCGCTACTGCTAATTTATGCTTTAAAGGGTCAAGCACGTTGACAAATATAACAGGGGAAGTTGCGTAAAGCCTGTAATGGTTATACATGACTTCACACAGTGTATATTTTCCCCAATCGTCCGAATACCCGAGTGCAGTTACAGCTTCACCGTTATTCATTGCCATAACAGGTTCATTGATATTTTTATAAACAGGTGTACCACCCTCGGGAATTGTACAGCCGTTCATTTGAACGGGAGATGTACCCACAACGAAGGTAATACCGCTTGCCGCCGTTACAGGTGTTGATATTGTTGTTTGAGCTTGTTGTGTTTTAACACCATGATAATATGCCATTATTGTTTATCTCCTTTCGCTCCGGCGGCAATTTCCTGATAATAATTATACATGATATTACCGCTCGTTTGTGTTTTTCCTCGAGCCTCTGCAAGGCGAGTAACAGGTACTATTAGCTTTGCAATGCTCGGATAAAGTTCAATTGTGTCTTTGTAGTATTCCGTTATCTGCTTATATGTACCATTTAACACAGTATTACTTTTAAGCTGTCCGCTAGGTAATGACGGTCCGATATAAACAAAGTTAGTTACTCCCTCATATTGTGCCTTTTCCGATGTTTTTTCCGTAACATTCAGTGCTGTTGCCGTTATTTCCTTCTCGGGTGCTGTGGTAACTGCCGCTTCTGCGGTTTGGGTGGAGTTTTTACTCTCCGCTGCGGGGTTATTTGTGTCCGAATCGGACACCGTTCTTTTATTCGTTGACATAATCTATATTTACCTCTCTATTTATTATTGGCATTTCCCATATAGTCATCATTTCCCCTAGGAAAAATGGCTGAGTATCATCAGGATAAACTATATATTCAAGCGGCTTGCGAAGCAAGAATTGCTTGCCGATTTCACCAGCTTTTAATAAAGCAATGCGAATCCGCGTTATTAGATTCAACACATCTAATGCACCCTCGCTGTCATTCTCTGAATATGTTGCGATAACAATTCGCACCCTTGCTTCGCTGTCTGCTTGTTGTCCCTGTTCTCCTGTGTCTGAACCAGTAATGAATTGCAATAGGATATACGGTATTTGATTTTCTTCCGCTTCTTTATTAGGTAGCCGCATTAAATGAACCTCTGCGGCTCTCTCTTTGATTTCTGCCGTTTGCCCCCTCGGTCGCGGTACTGACGGCAATGTTTTAACTTTTACAGAACTTACATTAAGAACAATATCCTTTGTATTTTCCTGTATAAATTCTTTGAGCCTTTCTAATAAAATCGTCGGTGTCATTTTTACCTCACCCCATATCCATTTAATATACGGTTTATTTCGTGTTCAACGCGCTTATCTATGGTTTCCATTGCAACATCTTCAATTTTAGACAACACATTTTGATTATCTATCATGTGTGCCGTAGACGGTCCCATAAGTTGCTTTGACGATTCACGCTTACTTGTTTGTCGCTCAAAAACACCCGTGCCATATCTTCCTAAATCTGTAACATAAGCACGGAAAAGCCGTTTACCGCTATTTTGTTGTAGTACAGAAACAGAAACGGCTTTTTGACGGGTTTGCGGATTAACCTTAAATTTTATGAGCGGTATAAGTGTTCCTGCATACTCTATTGAACCCTCCACAATCCCGTTGCCGCTCGCTCGCTTAACGCTTATATTTTGATTACTTGTTATATCCTGCTGCTTAATTCTGTAAGTCTGTCTGATATGCTTTCCTGATTGTGAACGAATTGTAAGAAGTGTACGGTTGATTACATTCGCAAATACTGATTTTGACGCGTTTTGTACTCCTCCGAGTATAAGCTTAACACGATCAATTTGTTGTTGTGTAATTTCAATCATCCGTTAAACATCTCCAAATCAAGTGTTATTTCTCCCTCATCAAATCCAACTCGCACAATGTTGTACATTGCATCATCAATGTTGATTTTTGTTTCCTTACAAGGTACAATTCCCAAGTCATAAAACGATATATAGACGGTCAAGTCGGCAATAAAAATACCGTCAGCGTGGTCGCTTGACGGCTTTGCTCTGTCTCTTGCTCCCTCATGGTCTATTACAATCGGAATGACATATTTTTTACCATTATATTCAACCTTTAATTTGTCTGCGTGTTCGTTCGCATTGTGAAACACAGCTTTGAGGTCGCGTTTAGCTTGCGCCTTGAACCCTTCCATTAGAGCACACTCGCCACAAACCAACTGTCAACCTCATGTGGAACGGGAAGAGGGTTGCTATTAAGTTGTAAAAATCGGCGAGCAGGTTTACGTGCCGTCCATGTGTCGGCAACTCTTGAACCCTCGACGGTGATAAATGTTTCATCTTTACCGCCTCGTCCGTCAAGAATAGTAACCGCACCGTAATACATAGAATATTCCGCCGATGTGGAAAGAATTGCAACAGTCCCGTCAGGAACAAGCGGCTTATCCTCGGGCTTCTCGGGGTTGCTCCAATCGTCAAGGTACCACTCGTTATAAGTGTAAATATCAAGTCCCATTCCCGGAATTGTACCAATGTATGTTACTCCGTTCGGAAGCTCGCGTGGCTTAATAACGGCAAGGTCGTAAGCCTTAACGTCAAGTACACTCTTGACTTTATCGTGGTTGATAAACGCCGCCGCTACATCGTCCGCCATAACGCAAATATTACAATTTACAAAACCCTTTTTCTGAACCTGCTTACGCCACTTTTTAAGGTCAGCTATTGGGTCGGCGGCGGGCTTGCTCCACTGTTGAGCAGCGGGTAATGTTTCCTTATTGGTAAACTGGAAGTCGATTTCCTCTTCCAACCCTTCGCCCTTAATCGGAATCTTACCTGTGTAAATCGCCTGTACCGCCATCCACTCTTCGCGGCGAGTAATCATTTCGTTAAGCTCGGCAAAATCCTCCGCCATTTTAGTCACGGCGCGTTCAGCGGGAGACATACCATTATAAAGAGGCTCCCCCGCCAAGCGGTTTAAGAGGTTGTCAACGGTTGTAATCTTATCTGGTGCGATATAAGGCGGGGTATATGACTTTGTCTGATACCCGCTGTTAGGAACAGTCTTACCGCCGATACGTCTGTGAACAAAAGGTGCAAGTGCGCGGTTACCCTTTTTGAAGTCAACATCAACGCTCAATGTATCAAAGGTTCTTACCCTTTTAAAAAATGTTGACAGAAAAAAGGTATGTATCGGGGGCATACGGCGTACTATCTTATCCATTGTACGTGGGTCATAAATACTGATTTCATTAGCCATTATTGTTCATCTCCTTTAAATAAATACCCATATTACGAAGTACAGGCTTGATTACTTCGGCGGTTACACCTGTCGGCATGTAAAGAGCTTCTGCGAAAAATTCACCTGTGAGGTAATATACAACCTCATTGCCACACGGTTCGTCTGCGGCAATGCCAATGAGCTTGTCAAGCGAACCCGCTGTTGCATTTTCTCCCGTTGTGGGAAGCATAGCCGCTGTAATTTCCTCAATGCCGTTTTCACCTTTTATAATCGGAGCGTATTTATGAATTTTTGCTCCGTTCTTGATTTCCCCGAAGTCAGTTTTCATGGGAAAATCACCCGCAACGGCGTTTTCAGGTATAAATGTTGCATTTTTAATTTCGTACATGTCTGTTATCCTCTCTTACTGATTTTGGGGTAAAACTTTATCAATAGCCGCACCAAATGGGTCGGACATATCGCCTCCGCCCTCATGTCCGCTTGCTTCGATTTCGTTTACTCCGCTGTTTTTAGTGTCCTCGTCTCTACTTCCAAGGTATGCCGCACCTTGTTTCTTTTGCTCCGCAATAATATTTACGGCAACTTGAGCGGCTGTGACAGGGGATTCAAATTTTGCCTTGTTTATTATCCCCTCGAATCCCGGAAGCGCAACACTTTCAATATCCTGTATGCGTTTACGTTCGGCAGCAGCGGCGGTATTGGTAATCTGTGCCACAAGCTCCGGATATGCCGTTTTTAATTCATCAACGGTCTTGATTTCCATGTTTGTTTCAACTCCTTTTTTGTTTTGGTCTGATTTATGTTCAACCACCGTGTTTCTACACGGCTGATTTAACAACAGTTTTGGCATGGTCGGGTATTGCTCTAAATCAAATGAAACAGAATTAACGACAATGTGTGAAATGTCCTCAACTTTTGTTTCAACCTCTTCGAACATGATTTCATCACAAAAGCCGCTTTCAACCGCTTGCTTACCGTCATACCATGTTACCGCACTCATAAGCGCGGATATTTCAGCTTCGTTCTTGCCCGTTTTCAAGGCATACCCATTAATAATGGATTGCTTTATCACCGCCAACTCCTCAGATAACTTTACAAATTCCTCCGCTGCGTAATATCCCATAACACCCATTTTGGGGTCGTGTATCATAAACACCCCGTTTGCGGGTATTTGTATTGTATCGCCCGCCATTGCGATAATGGTTGCCGCTGAAGCTGCCCACCCATCAATTTTAACAGTTATTGTTGCCTTATGGTCTTTCAGACGGGTGTAAATCGCGTTAGCCGCAAAAACATCACCGCCGCCGCTGTTTATCCTTACAACGATTTCAGAAACATCGCCAACAGCGCGTAAATCGCTGTCAAACTGCCCAGGTGTAATTTCGTCTCCCCACCAAGAATAAGATGATATATCGCCATATAAAATAAGCTCCGCGGATTGATTTTCCGCGGCGGCAACAAAATTCCAAAATCTATTTATCTCCTGTGGATTGCATGGTCTGTCCTGCGGGGTTTTCCGTTCCTTGCTCAATGTCTCGTACCTCCTTCATTAATTTTTCTTCTCTCTTGCGTTGTCGCATGTTTTTATAAAAGTCACTTCCCGTTTGTTCTTGCGCTTCTCGGTCTCGTGTGCTGAAACCATTTTTCACTCGTTTTTCCGCTGCATTTACTTCTTGTACGGGGTTTAGTAACCCTTGTGCTGGTCCGTTCCACTCCGCGCCGCTGTATGCTTTTCTTATAGCGACATCGGCAAAAAAACCAGGAGCGGTTATACGATCCTTCGCCACAGCTTCCGCAAGCCATTCCTCAAATATCGGTTGGCAAAAATCTCTTGCAAGCCAATTTCGATACATGCGGAAATTTTTCCAAGCTTCAAGCAACGCCCCACGGCTCGCACTGTATGACGATGTAAAATTGAGTACAAGCAGCTCATACGGAATACCAAGCGCCGCACCTATCTGTCGGCATATAGCTATAACAAATTGGTCGAAATTCGCATTAGGTCTGCCAGGACTTACAGGATTCGCTTTTTCCCCTTCTTCCAAGTCTATAATTGAGCCGTTGCCAATCTCTATGTCGTTCGGGTCTGAGCTCACTTGCTCGTTTTCGGGTATTACCTCGCCAAGCGCAACTCCGTCACCACTCATCTCGCTTTTTTCGATGAATACAGCAAACATGCCATTCACAACTGCGGCAACAAGCTCCGCGTCCGTGTATCTCCCAAGCTGTTTAAGTGATTCGATAACAGGCGCAAGGAATGGTACGCCTCGCCGCTGCCCTATCCTCTCACGGTTCATAATGTGGAGGACATTACGCCGCCCTGTCTCATCTCCGAACGCCTTAACCCTCTGCCATTCTGGGGGTGTTGCGATTTCTCTTGACAGCGGGTGAATGTTCATTATGTGATATGCCACAACCTCGCCTGCGGCATTTGTCTCAACTCCACCTATAACATTGGGGTTGTTTTGTTTATCTGGCGGCGTAGAAAGGCGGTCAGCCTCAATAAGGCGTATACGCATATCATACGGCATGTTTACCCGCTTCGTTGTAGGCAAAAGCGTTATCACGTCCCCTGATAAAAGCCAGTTAAGAAATACAAGCTGCTGAAGCTCATAAAAATTATCAAGCCGCTCTATGTCGCATGATTCTGATTCCGCCCATAAACCAAATTCCCGTTCAATATCGTTTTCAAGCTGCTGCGCTTCTTCCTCCGTTAACCCTAAGTATTCATAATCGATTTGACTTTTGAGGACAAGCCCCGAACCAACCACATTTGTACGCATTGTTTTTAACGCACCCGTAGCAAGCGGTACACCCGTATATATGTCACGGCTTTTTTCTCTCATTACTTGTAAATTATTATGTATATCCTCGTTTACACTTCCGCCGTGATATTGCCAACCAAGCATAGACTTTTTTGTCAGCGACGCTCCATAATTACTGTAACCGCTGTTTAGTATCTGTATCCGCTGCCGCGCAGCAGCTCTTTTTAACGCCGATTTCGGGGATACGGCGGCGATTGTTTTTTCAAGTATGTTCATATAACTCCTTTTTGGTTTAATCGGGTAATAAAAAATACCACCTTAACGGCGGTATTTTTTTATTAATTAAACTTAATATACTTTATTGGTAATAATATATTTTTATAAATAAACTTATAACTCATATATTTTTCATAAATTAATAAATCGTCTCCCTTTTTTTCTCTATAACAAATTAATTCAAAGTTGTTTTTTATTGAATTATAAATAATTAATGTATCAGTTATTTCATATAATCGCGGTATGTTTTTAATTGATTTTCGATAATTTTCCCGTATTCTATTTGGTGCTATATTCTTTTTATTCCTATTTTCATTTATTTTGGCATTTTCTGTAATTAAGCAATAAGTAATTATTTTATAATTCATTTCTATTGCATTTAATATTAATTCTTCAAATTCTTTAGTTAATAAGGTTATCTCCAATATTAACGAACTAGATTTGCTGAGAGTGTCCATTTTAATACAATTTAAAATATCTTGATAATATTCATTTTCAATTTCATTAAGCTTATAAATATCGAAATTTCTATATGGAGCATCTTTTATTAAAGAATCCATAAATACAGTTTTTCCTGAGGCATCAGCACCTATGATAATATGTAACTCCATTTTATCCGTTCCTTAAATAAAATAATTTATTATTTATAATATTACCTTTTAATTTTAATTTTCTTTAATATATCCATTATTTTTTTTGGTATAGGTAGTCCCGCTCTGGCTATATTATCGATTATGTTTATGCTTTCATTAGCTAACAATGTAATGAGTACTGCTGTTTTTATTGTGTCACCTCCCCCAATAACTTTTTCATCAATGATTTTAGCAATAATAAATAAACTAAAAATATATAGTTTATTAAACCTCACAATCAAACCTGTCTTCTCAGAAATCGATTTATTTATTAATTCGCTAATTGTACTTGTAATATACTCTAATATTGCAAGGGCAATCAAAGCATAAATTAATCCAGCAATTTCACTAATGGGATAAGAAATTAACATAATACAACCTATTAAGCTTATAAAAGACAAAATAATCCCTAGTTTAGAAGTATGTGTGGTATTTTGTTCAATAAATACATCAGTTTTATCACTAGATAACACATAATCAATATTTTTTATCATTACGCGATGTGCGTTTGAATTAAGATAGACTATATTATCAATTGTAGTTTTATCAACAATTTTTATATTTGATATTTTATGTTTCATAATTATTTTACCTTTATATCTCATTATCACTTTTAAATTCTTTTCTTATATTATATCATAAAAAAAATAAATTACAAGCTGTTTCAGATATTATTACACATCCCTCGGTACAACCCTATAAACCTTATTACGCCCTTTACATTTTGCGATATTTTCAAGCCTCGCAACTTGATTTTGCCAAAACTTGATTTGCTCTCGAACCTCTTTTAAGTTTGCTTTAGTAAGGCTTCTTGAACCGATAGTATAGCTTTGGTGCGAAGTCAATTCAAGCTCGGCTTTAAGCCATGCATCAAGATGTTTTTGTGCATCTTTCAATGTAATTCCTGACATTATATAACCCCTTTTGAACGTGACCGCCGCCCCCGTTTCTTTACGGATGCGGCGGTATTTTCTGTTTTTTCATTTTTCTTTAGTACAACTCCCGACATTTCGAGAGCTGCTTGAGCGTAATTTCGACAATCGAACGGCTCATTTCTTTTTGTGCCATTTTCCTTAAGCTTCCAAATGTATTGTGATTTACCCTTTTTATAGGTCAACACCATGCGTTCCGCAGTTAAACCCTTAAAATAATCCTCTGTGTAACCTGTATCTTTATCCTTTGGGAAGTGACAGTAATTTGCTCCTTCTTCCTCAACAGCAAGACTTTGATAAATTAGTGCTTTTCCCGTATCAACTCCTATAATAAAAAATGGTGCTTTAAATCTATTATTTGTTGATTTACGAGAAAGAAAAGGAACATCACCGCCGCCCTTACCTTTAATAGCTCTAATTCCTCGCGCAAAACGCGGCATCGTAAATTTATATACTTCATTTGTAAAGTGTCCGCCTGTGTCATGTGCAGCACAAATTATTTTTAATTTTGCGCCGTCCGCTCGAGTAAATGACTGATTGAGAAAAGCATCTAGCTCTTCCCATACTCTTTGTTGCTTTAGGTCGCCATAAATAATTTTATAATTAATTCCCCAACTTTCTTTATCTACACCCCACCCGACAACCTCAATCTCAAATCTATCATCTTGTGTGTCGATGCCCGCCGTAAGGCATATAACCTCGGCAGGAACTTCACAATTGTATTTTTCGCGGCGTTTATAAAGCTCTTCGTATTCAATTTCTTTTCCTTCCTCCTCCCATGTTTGCCCCATTTCAGTATTAGTCCATACTTTCAGCATTTCAATGTTGCCTTTTTTCTTTTCCTCGTTGGCAACGAGAAATTTTTCAACGATTTCTTTCCAGTCGACGAACAAAGAAGCAAGACTGTTAAGATGAAAACCGCGTACTTTCCTATCAGGAAAACGCGGTATGAATTGCCCGTTTATGTATTGCTCTTTCCATGTAACTTCACTTTCCACAACTCCACATTTGACACATACATAACTAATTTCGTTTAGATCGTCCTTATCAAACTTAACTTGACCCCATTCAAGTGCTTGAAGCTCTCCGCATGAGGGACAAGGAACATGCCATATTTCTTGTGTGCTATTTTCAAATTCTACCTCAATCCTCGATACACCTTTTATCGTTGGTGTCGATATTAGGACCTCTTTTTTATTCCAAAATGTAGTTAATCTTTTCGACGCAAGTAAAAGCGGGTCACCGTCTTTACCCGCTGTGGGGGGATAACCGTCTATCTCGTCCGCAAGTAGTATGCGAACTGGACGGCTTCGTAAATCTGAAGGAGCGTTTGCCCCGACTATTACAATATAACCACCTGGGAACTCTTTATGTAATATCGTATTGCCGCTGTTACGGCTCTTATCATTTATTTTATCTCGAAGGACAGGTGTATCCTTCAGCATTGGCGTTAATCTGTCTTTACTAAACCCCTCACCCATTTTAATTGTGGGTTGCATTACCAAAATCCCCGCGGGGTCGTAATCCATATAATAGCCTATTGGATTTAGTATAAAGCCGTCTGTTTTACCTATCTGGGCGGCGGACATAACGACAACCTTTTGAACGCTTAAATCTGATATTGCATTCATTATTTCTTTTTGATACGGGGCTTTGCTTGTTCTCCAGCGTCCCGGCTCAGCGGCAGTCTTTTTCGATAATACACGTTTTTCGTCTGCCCACTCTGTAAGTGTCATATCGGGTGGAGGTTTTAAAACTAGAAATACTTTCTTTAATAAATCATGGGTTGCCGCTTTCATTTTCACCCTCCCCATTCTTAAATGCTTTATCAAAGTCGGCAAGCTCATTTAAGGCTTCATCAACGGAATCCTTTAATATCCTATGTATCTCTGCTTTGTCCGTTTTTTTAGATAAAATAGGAGAAAGCTTCGAGGGTATCGCCATTAAACGGCTCTTAAAATTTATAAGCATATCCGACATAACGGATTTAATATCCTCGGAGGTGTGTAAATTCCCCTCTTTAAGCTCTAAATCAAATTCCTCGCTTTTTCGCTTCGCCATAATGAGCTTTGCTCGCTCAGTATTATAATCTATATTTTCCTCGCTCTCGGGATTACGATTGCGTAAATAATCAATATATTTGTGGTTGGTTTCCAGGAGGTTATAAAGCCCCGGCATACCCTTGTACTCTTGTATAACTCCTGTATCTCTCAACTGCCTAACGCGCCGCTCAGTGAGGTTAAGGAAACGGGCAATCGCTTTTACATCATAAAGTTTCAAACAGCACACCTCCTCAATCTGACCGTTTTTTCACCCCCCTTAAAATATTCTCCCAAAAACCACGGAAGCGGTTAAAAATTTTTCATATCTAGACAACGCCCGGGCTCAACGCACCCGCAAAACTAAAAAATGTGCTGAAAGAACCTACCTCTTTTCAGCTTATTCCTTTACGGTTTAAGGTTTTCACCACTTCTAAACTTCTATATCCTCCGCACCCGTTGTATCGTCAAGCTCTCCCGTATCAGGGTCTATGATATACTCGCCTGATAATCTTTGCTTTGCAAGAGTGTGTTTGCGCTCGTCAAGGTCAAGGCGTTTAATATCAATCCCCTGTGCCCGTATAGAATCAATAAGCTTTAATATACGCCCATGTAGCTTGTTATACTCGGCTTCAAGCTTCATTATCCTATCGAAAGAGCTTGCCTTAATAACGGTCCGCATAGTTGGTTCCAGGTCCTCTTCAACACTTTTCTTCTTATTCGTATTATCCTTATCATTAGGTGTATGCATTTCAACAACTCTATCAATATATAAAATGGAGGGGTCAGCTTCCTTATATTCTTTAATTTTACATATTAAATCTCGCTCTTTTGCCATTAATAATTGATATTCCCGTAACATGACAGGTTCAATATCAAGCGTTAAGCTTTCTATGTATTCCCGTTCCTCGGGTGTAAGGTTGTCAAGATGAACCCGCGAATATGCACCATGCGTTTCGGCGTTATTATTCCCCTCGGGTGCACCGTGCCCCACTGCGTTTTGATTACCCTTTTGACCGCCGCGCCTTTTCGGTTGTGGCGCAGTTAACTCCTGCCCCCATTTATCTTCACTTTTCCATTTACGTATTCGTTGCTCAGGTACACCGTGTGCCGCCGCAAGCTCTTTTGTTGTTAAATTTCCTCCGCTTGCAAGCCATTGTTTTTTAGCTTCATCGCGATTGGAATTACGCACCCTTGCCAAAGTCAACACACCCCTATTCGTTTGTTTTTCTATTTACTCCTTTGCATATAAAAAGAAGTATAATATAAAACGAACTCCAAACACAATTTGAAGTTCGTTTATGAAAAATCATTTATTTTTTATTACTTGTTTACGATATTATTATATCATATAAAATCGGCAATGGGTGGCAATTTATAATTACGGGTAATTGAAGTTTTTTATTAGCTCATTTTTATCAAAATAATTCGCCAAATTATCAAGAGCACGATTACGTATATTTCTTACTTGTCGCTCACTATAATGAACT
>JAVBPL010000089.1:0-41767 GCA_031549645.1 Ruminiclostridium sp.
TTTAAACTATCAAAAAGAGTTGATCTTCGATATGCCTTAATTTAGGCGTAAGAAACCTCATAATCGGGAGTTTGACGCCTGAAGATCATAAAAACAGCGAAAAAGCTCCATCTTTGACACCAAAAACAAGAAAAAACTCTCTAAACTGTGCAATGAAGCAGGTTTGGGGAGTTTTTTTGATATAAGGTTTTGTACTATGTGAAAAGTTTTTTGAAATGGTGAAAATTTCTTTTAATGTAGACTTAGTTAATATTTGATAGTCAGTTCTAAAGCCAAAAGCTTCATGAAGATCATCGGTAAAATCAGTTCTTGTATAAGCAGGAATGTAACCCTCAGTAGTTTTCAAAAACTTCATAGCTCTTAATCCATTTAAAATGTCATTGCAAGTGTATCTGTGTCCAAGAATTTTTTCTGCATATCTGAACACCACTAGAGTAAAAAACAGGTCGTGAAATGAGCCTTAATTCTATCATCTCTTGATAAAAAAACAGGTCTTGCTTACTTTATTCAGCAACAAAGATATTGCAAGTGGCATATCTAGTATGAGTTAGTTAATCAGGTTGTCCCAGTTATAGATTGTATACATAAAAACTTACGGGGAGATGTTACTTTGCTAATAAATGGTTTACCCGTAATTCACATTGAACTCAAAAGCGAATACGCCAAAGACGGTTATCATCAAGCTTTTAACCAAATTGAAAGATGCGTACAATCTGGCTTTTTTGATGGGATTTTCATTACAGTGCAAATCTTTGTAGTAAGCAACAAGGTTTTCACAAAATATTTTGCAAGGCCATCCATAAATACTGAATTTAGCAGAGTAAAAAAATTCTTATTTAACTGGCGTGAACCTGACAATACACCGGTTGAAGATTTATATGATTTTACTCGAAAGATTCTTAAAATACCAACAGCGCATGAACTCATAAGCCGATATACTATTATGGTGGACGATAAAAAAGGACAGTTATATTTTGGTGTTTGATGCTTACATTTTTGTCTTGGTAGTCATTTGACCTTAATAGTAGAGCCAATTTTCTAATTATTTGATTTTTATTTTGAAATCCTCTACGCCAATTCTATAATACAAATATGTTTTACTATTTTCCTCTACTACAAAAATCTTTGAAATATATTCACTGTTTTGAATATCTGCTTGTCCGTTAGCATATCGTTTTTCAACAATTTCAGGGGGGCGTTTTAACTTAATTGCGGCATTAGTGTCCTCATCAAAACAATAAATATCATAATAGGTATTCATATAAGTTTTATTTTTATAACTATACGCACCCTTAATATGTGTGTTGGAACGTTCGGTAAAAATTTCAGTTAATTTACCGTTTTCGGTATTAAGTGAATAGTAAATATAAGTGTCAGTATGATCCCATCCCCATTGACCCAGTATCAAATATTTTCCATTTGAAGAAGTGTAAGCAATGTTGACATATTCATAAGTATTTGTTTGACCATCAACCAAATTGTAGGTAAATGAGGTATTGTCCAGTTTTTTGTAAAATAGGGTATCACCTGCTAAAACAAGCTTATCCAAATCGCCTGCACCTTCTGTAGAAAGTTTAGAAATAACGGTGCTTTTCATTTTTTCTATATTAAAACTTATAAACTTTTTACGGTCTACATCGTAAAAGCAGATATATTTATCATTTGAATCAATATGATCAGCTTTTTTACTTATTGTATGAAGCTTTTTTGTTTTGATATCATATAGAGTAATCATTGAATAAGGAGTATCGAAACACCCACTGAAGAAAAAAATTTTATCGTCAAGCATTTTAAGCTGCGAAGAAATGCCAAGATAGATATTATCTTTGTCAGGAGCTAGTTGACCGAAGAATGATTTTTTTGCCGTCTTTACTTCACTTTCCCAGTAATGGTCAGTATGACTAAATAAATCATCGGCCAAAAGAAAATACCCATAATCGTTATCGATGTTATATTTTCCGGAATCCCATGTGACATCAATATGGTACCATTTGCCGCTAAGCTTGACCATGTTCCATGAATGCCTATATCTCATGCCCCATGCATAACCTGATATATATTTATTTTCAATCCCAGCCCTGTTTAATAAAACTTGATAAGCTTTTGTATACCCGTCACATACAGCTAGTTTATTCACAAAAGCACCGTATGGGGTGTAGCTTAGAGGATTTTCCTTCTCTGCATATTCTGGATCGAATAATGAAAAAAACGTCGCATGATCATATCTTACATTTTTTGTTAGCCAGTCATGTAAAATTACTACCTTTTCAATATCGCTCATGTCGACGTTTATAAGCGACATTATTTCGTTGATGATCTTTTCCTGCTTTTCCTGTTGCTTTGATGAAAGTGCTGCTACATTTAGTGGTATGAATAAAAATATAATACTTGCTATTATTACAACCATGGCTTTTTTCATAGTAATTAGTTTTCCTCTCGTGCTAATTTATATTGCTTAAATCAAATTATATCACATTTTATTATTATTTACAAGAAAATTAATTATCACCTGTTTTGATTGTAATTGCTAAATAAATCCACGATTATATAACTCCTATATACTATGAAGCCACCGTTGATAATTATTAATGAACCCCGATAGAGGTGGGATTTTTACCTGGTGCAGATAAAAATCTACAAGATATTGACGATTACTTAAGTCTGTTCTATCCAACTACACCAGCAAAATTCTTTGAAGAACTTGATAAAAAGTTACTCATTTTAGAAGAAAATCCATATATCGGAGCGGTGTATCTACCAAATCCGAAGTATCGTCGGATAGGTGTTGGTGATTATTTAGTTTTTAACATCGTCTGCGAAGATAAACAGATTATTGAGATTTATCGAGTTTTACGTGGTGATATGGATATAGAACGGCATTTATAAACCTATATTCACGATACCGATGCCATAGAGCAAACCATTTATATAAACAATACGGGACTTTATGCAATCACTGCACAAAGTCCCTATTTCTACTTTATCTTAAACATAAACCTTGATAATAACATACACCCATATGTACCGTACTTTTACTAATTCCGAAAACCTTTGCAGCCTCTCTCACAGTAGCATTGTTATCAATTATGTACTTTCCTAGGTCTACACATCTTTCCTGTTTTGTCCCAAAATCAGGACGGGTTGTCGTTTTTTGTGTCACAGTATCGCCCCCTAGCATAGAAAATCGGTTTACAGATTTATATGCGGTAAGCCCGCGAATGATTACAACAAATTTTATCATAAACTTGCATAGATAGGAAAAATATGTTACAATTGTAGAATAAAATTTAATGTAAAGGGGAAAGTAAATGACAATAACGCAGATTATAATGCTGGGCGTAATGGTTGCGTATCTGGCGGCAATGGTAGTTATCGGTATTCTATTCACGAAGAAGAACAAAAATGTCGGGGACTTTTATCTTGGAGGGCGAAAGCTTGGACCGCTTGTTACTGCTATGAGTGCTGAAGCCTCTGATATGAGCAGCTGGCTCCTTATGGGGCTTCCAGGAGTTGCGTATCTCACTGGTATCGCTGACCCAGGGTGGACGGCTATCGGACTTGCAGTCGGTACATATCTCAACTGGCTTTTCGTTGCAAAAAGACTTAGGAATTATTCTCACACCTGTAGAAATTCGATAACCATACCCGATTTTTTCTCAAACAGGTATCGCGATAATAAGAATATTTTGATGTTTATATCTGCACTTATTATTCTTGTTTTCTTTATACCATATACGGCTTCAGGGTTTTCGGCTTGCGGTAAGCTTTTTTCAACACTTTTCGGGATTGATTATCATCTTGCCATGATACTTAGTGCAATTATCATCATCGCATATACAAGCCTGGGCGGATTTTTGGCGGCTAGCACCACTGACTTAATACAAAGTATTGTTATGACTGCGGCACTGATTACCCTGCTCCTTTTTGGCATTAATGCTGCGGGCGGCTGGGATGCTGTAATAGTTAACGCTAAAGGTCTAGAGGGATATTTTTCAATGACAAAAATTCATAACACGGTTTCAGGTACAGGCTCGGATTATGGATTAATAACAATTATTTCTACAACTGCGTGGGGACTTGGATACTTTGGTATGCCCCATATTCTGCTTCGGTTTATGGCAATTAAGGATAGTAATAAACTCAAGACGTCAAGAAGAATTGCGACAATTTGGGTAGTAATTTCTATGACTATTGCTGTATTAATCGGCGTAGTGGGACTGGCTGTCACCAAGACAGGACAAGTTCCCGTACTTGAAGGCTCGACCTCCGAAACAATTACTGTGGTTCTTGCGGACCTGTTGAGTAAAAATGGCGTTTTCTTCACAATAATTGCGGGAATTATCCTTTCTGGAATACTCGCAAGTACGATGTCGACTGCCGATTCGCAGCTTCTTGCGGCATCATCAAGTATGTCGCAGAATATTTTAGGCGGTGTATTCAAGGTTAAGATGGACGATAAAAAGTCGATGGTTTTTGCCAGATTAACGCTTATTGGTGTTGCAATTCTCGGTGTGATTATCGCTTGGGACCAGAATAGCTCTGTATTTGGCATAGTTTCGTTTGCCTGGGCAGGTTTTGGCGCCACCTTTGGACCTATTATGCTGGCAGCTCTGTTCTGGAAGCGTTCAAATAAGAACGGTGCTATTGCAGGTCTCGTTACAGGTGGAACTTTAATCTTCGTTTGGAAATATGTAATACGTCCCCTAGGCGGTGCTTGGGATATTTATGAGCTGTTACCCGCATTTATATGTGCTTGTATTGCTATCGTAATCGTATCCTTACTCACCAAAGCCCCTGATAAGGAAATAGTCGATGAATTTAATGCCGTTAAGGCGATGAAATAAGAAATAAATAGATGAAAAAAAGTAAAAGCAGCCTTAATTTTAATACTAATCCTATTCTGAAATGATTGTAAAAAATCTGCACAAAGTCCTTATATGCAAGACTTTTGATTGATTTTTTTAATCATTTCTATTTAGGATTAGTATAAGGCTGCTTTTATGTATTATATCCGTATATTTTAATCACCCGAACATTATCATAACCTAGAGTCGATAAAGGTATATTCTGCATATCCTCGCTGTTTGTACAGAGGAAAATTTCATTTTGAACAATGCCTGTAACAATTCCCTGCATTTTAACCGTTTGGTCGGATTTATTAAGCAGCTGAATTACATCGCCTTTTTCTGCTTTTTCCAGAGGAACAATGCCTGTCACCATACCGAAGCCAACGTTCTCGGTGATATAGCGGTAAAATGCATCGCCGTTTATCCACGCTCTTGAATAGCCCGTCCGTTCGCCGCTCTGCTGTCCGTGATTAAGCTCGTCGCTGTACCATTTCCACTGCTGATAGCCCTCGCCGTGTGCATCCATTGGTATACCACCAGCAAAAACGCACTGAGAAACAAAGTTCATGCCATTGTCATCATATGAACAAAACTTATCCTGATTGTGCGCCTTATCTGCCCACTTAACGGCGTAAACTGCGGCATCGTTCCGATTGTAAGGATATTCGGGCTCAGGTTCTGAGGTAATCACTGTTTCGGATAAGGCTGCGGTCGGGACTGTATATAGACTGCTTACAAGCTCCGTCAGATAATGGTCAATATAAGACAAGGTAACAGTTTCTCTCGTTTGATTATAAGCGACTAGAATATTCTCGAATAGACCTGCAATATATTTTCCGAATATACTTCTATCCTCGTGCCTTTCAATCTGCCAGCCGATTTTGTCGACGTAATAAAAGGCAAAGAAATGCTCACGTTCTAGTACTGAGCTAGATACCATGCCCGCACAGTCGAAAACTACGTCAAAGCTTTCTTTGAGTGTGATTTCTGCGATTTTACCGTCGGCAAGATTTGCATTTATGTATGTTATTGTGACATTACAGGCAGAGTAGGTGAGGGGAGCCAGGCTGTTTTTCCGCATATCAATCAGATACGAAAGAATGGCGTTGTCGTAAGCATTAGCCGCACTCGTGTTACTGTATAGCATGGGAAGCTGATTATTTCCAAGCTCACCCAGTGCGGAATAATAAAGCTTGAAGTAATTATTAATCACGTTTTCAAGCTCATCTGTAATTTTAAATGATACGGGGTCGTTCGTATTATAAATACTGACATCGACATTTGTGGGAATTTCGTCCGTTTCCTCTGGTCCGTTTATAATACGGTCGAAAAATCCATTAAGTGATATTTCTCCGCCCCCTAACACAAACAAAGCCATGCTCGCTATAACAAGCAGTATGGCTGTTGTTATAATCATGGCTTTAATGGGGTTTCGTTTTTTACGCCTTACGACCATCCGCAGTCATCGTAATCCTTCCATTTTTCGTTATAACCAGTCTGCTGTCCGAGCTTGAAAAGTAGATATGCGGCGGCGGTAACGATTAAAACAAGTGCTGCTCCTGCAGTTAATACCCATTTACTTTTATCCTTCATTGTTTGCCAGCTCCTTATATATTTCAGATTTTTTAAACTTTGTTTGTTCTGCTGTTATTTTACACGCTTCAGACAGCTTATATCCGTCTGAAATAAGTTTTTTTGTCATTTCGACTGCATCTTCAAAAGTAATTTCATTTTTTTCTTCTTCGGTGTAGCCTTCAATTATGAGCACAAATTCGCCTCTCGGTGCGGTTTCTTTATAATGCTCTATAAGCTCTGACATTTTACCCTTCCGAACCTCCTCGTGGAGCTTTGTAAGCTCACGGCAGGCAGAAATATTACGGTCTCCTAGAACGGTGAGTAAATCCTCAAGGGTATTAATAAGCTTATGCGGTGCTTCGTAAAAAATCAATGTATGCTTATACTTTTTTATTTCTTCGAGATGCATATAACGCTGCTTCTTCGTAACACTAAGAAACCCCTCGAATGAAAATCTCGAGGTTGTAAGCCCCGAAACCGCAAGAGCGGCAATCAGAGCCGACGGACCAGGAACCACTTCAATCGGTACGCCACGTTCTCGGCATAAGCGTATAAGCTCCTCGCCGGGGTCCGATATACAGGGCATACCTGCATCTGTTATTATAGCACAGCTTTCACCGTTTTGTAAACGGTTAATTATTTCGTGACTGCGTTCAACAATATTATGCTCGTGACACGAAATCATCGATTTTTTTATTCCAAAATGCGTAAGAAGCTTTACCGAAACGCGGGTATCCTCCGCCGCAATGAAATCGACTTTCTCAAGGGTATCTAGTGCCCGTGCCGATATATCACCAAGGTTCCCGATAGGCGTACCTACAACGTATAGCTTACCTTCTAAATTATCATTCTTCACCAAGAAGTGCCTCCGTAAATGTATGTTCGATTATAAGCCCAGGCTTTGCGCCTTTTTTCCCGCTTATTAGGAATAACCAGGGCTTGCTTTTTTCAGAAACTTTAGCGGATATGAAAACTATTCTCTTTGGCTCAATATTAACCCTGCGCATAGCCAATATTACATCAGGGAGCCTGTCAGGAATATGGCACATCTTAAGCTGACCGCCGAATTTCAAAAGTCTTGCCGCCGCCGTTGTTACATCATCGATATCGCAAAGCAGTTCATGCCTTGCGTTCGCCTGGTCGGCGCTTTTACGCTCAAGTCCAGAGCGTGATTTAAAATACGGGGGATTTACCGAAACTATATCAACGGATTCCTGCGGTATCTTAATAATGCTTTTCAAATCCTCCAGAATAGGGAAAATATAGTCTCCAAGATTATTTTTTTCTACGCTTTTATTAATCAGTTCATTTGCCTCGGGTGCAATATCAAGTGAATATATTTTCGTCGGACGGTTTTCGGAATTATATAGAAGAAAAGGGATTATACCGCAGCCTGAGCATAAATCGCAGACAATATGCTTTCTCATCGGCTTAATAAATCTTGAAAGTAAAACAGCATCTGTCCCGAAACGGTGGTTCTCGTTTACATAAAGCGACAAGCCGTTTATATCGAATATTTCGTTCATATTTTCACACTAACCGACCAAAATAGTGCTTTCTGGCAGCACGGTGGTGCCTTTGGTATGTTTTCCGAGTGTTAGAGAAAGCATCATCGAAACTGGTCCTATTCTTCCGATAAACATAGTCACAATAAGTATTATTCTAGAAAAGGTATTCGCCTCAACCGAAAAGCCGTTAGAAAAGCCTGTGGTTGTAAAAGCCGAGGTAACCTCGAAAAGTATATCAACTGTATTATACTTATCATGCTGTAGGTATATAATTAAAAACGCCGCAAGAACAAAGAACAGCGACAGGCAAAGCACGGTTATAGTCTTGTACACAACCTCTTTTTTTACATTATGTCCCATAATAACCGTATCCTCGTGCCCTTTTATTACACAAATTACGGTTGAAAGAAGAATAACAAAGGTCGTAACCTTAATACCGCCGGCAGTTGAACCTGGCGCGCCGCCTATAAACATTAAAATCATTGTGAACAGTTCTGAGAAATCATTAATGGTGGCAATTCCGTAGCCTGTAAGTCCTGCGGTTCTAGCGGCAACGCTTGTGAAAAATGAGCCTAGTACCTTGTCGCCGAGTGACAGATGGTCGAATTCGCGTGAAGTAAGCACTATCATAAAATAAATCGCAGCACCGAAAAAAATCAATACCACAGTTGCTGAAAGCACAACCTTTGTATGTAGGGAAAGCTTTTTATTTTTGCGATAACTCATGATGTTGTGCCAAACAACAAAACCAAAGCCGCCTAGTATGACTAGCACCATAATTACTATTTGAAATATCGGCTTATCCATATAAACTAGATAGTTATTACCGCCTGTATTGTTTATTCCGAATAAATCAAAGCCCGCATGACAAAACGCCGATATTGCAGTAAACATGGACATAAATACACCATAGCCGCCATGAATGGGTATAAAAATAAACAGTAATATGATTACGCCAATACCCTCCATTATAAAGGCATAGATAATAACCTTTGAGAATATATGGCGAAAATCCGAAAGTCCGTCAAAGGAATGCTCTGAAACTACATTTCTAGCTCGGAGTAATCCCAGCTTTCTCCCAATCATGAGGTTAAAGAATGTTACTAGGGTAAGCATTCCAATGCCGCCTGCTTGAAGCAAAATCATGATAACAATATGTCCGAACATCGTAAAATGGGAGTAAGTGTCAAATAATGTTATTCCCGTAACACAGGTAGCACTTGTGGCGGTGAAAAGTGCTTCGACAAAGGAGGTTGTCTGCCCATCTCGTGTTGCAAAGGGCAGTAAAAGCAGCAGTGTTCCTATCGCTATTACGCTCGCGAAGCCGAATACCAGTATACGGGCAGGGAGCATCTGACGCTGCTTTTTTCTTATAATAGGCATATTTATAATCACCTTTCCACTTACGCCAATGACAAGCGAATTTACCGTTTGAGCTTGTCATTGAGCGGTTTGAAATTTATTTCAAACTTAATTACCTCCGAGGCCTTGTGATTGTGCGAACGCCGTAGCCCTTTCGCCGTAAGCGTAGAGCGTATATTCTTCAGTTTGGGTAAGCTCCCAGAAAAGCTGCTGACTGTCGGGCTTAAGCACCAACCGCTCGCTATTTGGTACAACAATAAAGCAGTTTTCAGGTAGCTCGCCTATACTTCCGACAGTAAAGAACAGTGTTTCCTGATTTAAAAATTGTAAAAGGGTAGTGGTTCTCCGAGGACTTTTATAAGTATAAACATAAGGTGCATCGCTCGAGTTATAAATACTCTCCGAAAGCTCATAAATCGGAGTGTTAACTGTACTGGCTTCATTTGCCGCAAAGGGCAGATACACAATCGCGGTATAAAGGCTCGAATAGAGCATGGTGCAGACCATGCAAAGAGAGATAATGTGTTTTCTGTACCTTACCGAGCAGCAGACTATTACTACGAACAAAGCCACAAAGCAAAATACACACGAAACCGTCAGTAAAAGCCCATCAATAGTAATCGTTGCATCTATATTTTCGCCTATGCGAATTGGATAAAGACCGAGAATAGGCGACACTCGGGTATTGGGTGCATTAATTATAATAGGAGCCGTAAAAATAAAGAATAGGGCATAAATCACCCCAAGAATTACAAAAGCGCCCAAAAGCTTCGTAAAATCGAGACTGTTAATAAAAACATAGCTTATAACCAGCATAATAAGCAAGGGGATAACGCTGTCGATATACCGTCCGAAAATCACTGTATCCTGATACTGCTCAAAGCCTGCGGCACCAAATTTATCAATAACGGAAACCAGCATCGAAAGCAGATTTGAAAAAAATCCGAAAACAGCAAAGATTACAAAGCTGTCTGTATATTTATTCTTTTCCGTCTTGTGCTTTTTTGACTTAAAATAACTGAAAACTGAGGTGAAAACAAGGCATAGAGCAATTGAACCCAGTCCCCAGGTGGAGGTTGCAAAATAATAAAGATGACCGCATAGGGTCTCGAAAAAGCGTGTTATACCGTTTTCGGTAAATAAGCCCGATAGCTTACCGAAAATGCTCCCAAAGGTGTTTTGAAGCTCTGCCCGATTTTCACCCCACATGACATTCATGAGGTGGGTTCTAAGCATAAATTCAAGCACGGCAAACACTGCTAAAGCAGGTATAAAGCTTGATAAAAACACTAGCTTTTTCTTCATTGCAAGCCTTGCAAATAAAATTATGACCACAGCCGCAATTGTAACGCTTAAGAGCCTAGGGTGTGCGGAATAAGCAAATACCGCCGCAAAGGCTGTTAAAACCGACATAAAGTGCTTTGCAACCTTGTTCCCGATATTGTCTGTCTGAAGAAGAAGGAAAATAAGGAGCCACGGAATTATAATACAGGCAGTTTCATTCCAGGCGAATTTTGTATGCGCAAAAGTTGTCGAATAAATACCGCAAACCAAGGCTAAAAGCAGTCTGTTCCATGCTTTTTCCATGCCTAGAAGCCGTCCGATATGGTAAGCGATTACAGGAACGATGCTTACGATAACGCCGTTTAAAATAAGAATTGCTTTATACAAAGTAAACGAATTTTTTATGAAAATGAATAAGGGTGTATAAAGGATTGCTCCGCCGTAGCCGTAATAATATCCAATCTTAGACACGATATTAGTCCAGTTCTTACCGCTGAAAAGAGCCGACCACGCCATGACACCGAATTCGTTGGGGTCTATTGAAAGCATTTCCATTTTTAAAGCAAAAAGGGTATGCACGAAAATGCCCGTGAAAAAAATCACGAACACTGTACCCTTGTCACCTATTTTTCTGTAAATCTTATCAAGTATTGCTCCAGGATTAATCAATTGGAATACCATTTCCTTTTATATTAAGTAAGCTTCATAATGTTTAAAATAAAGAGAAAAGCAAAGGTCAGGGCTGCTGATGCAATAATATTGTCGACAAAGCCTCTGATAATACTGGGTCGTCCGATTTTAGCAAGTGTCATGTAATATTCGGTGCCAAGCTCGGTATTGTTTTCCTCAAACCTTGCCCTCACAGTCTTTATCCTGCCTGTCATCCATTTTAGATAAAGATAATTGAAAAACATACAGATGGTGAGCATAAGTCCAGTCGAAAGTATAAGAAAAAGATTGCCAAATTTACTGTAAAGCTGCTCAACCATGGCAATTGTATTGGCATTAGTAACTATGTTCATGTTATAAAGATAAGCAAATAAGCTGGGTAAATTAAAAATAAAGTTAAATACCGCAAACAGTATAGCCAAAGGATAGGCACGAAAATAAAAGGAATAAAAGGGATTTAAAAACCCCGCAAATATATTAAACGAAATAATCTTTCCATCGATTGCAATACGGCGGTAACGGTCAATCATAAATGGATTTCCGCTGTTCTGAAAGGACATTATTTCACGCTCGGAAACGCCATAGATAGCCCGCTCCTCAAAACGCTTCTGCGTACTCTCGGAGTTCGCTTTCTTGGCTTCCTCGAAGCTGAAGAATTTCTGAAAGCTTTGTAGCTTCTCCTCATCCATTTCCTTACCGTGCGTTTCCTTAAAAGCTTGCCAGCGAGCCTCGTTAACTGATATTTCACGCTCCTCCTCGGCGATAAAGCCGGAGATAGCTTTTTCAACAGGGCTTTTCCATTCAAAGCCGCTGCCGTGCAGAAGCTCATTTTTACAAGCTTTATTATCCATATAGCAGCCCCTATGATGAGGTGTGCCGCAATCGGGGCACACCACTATATCATCGTTTTCTGTAAAAGCATTTTCACAATAAGGGCAGGTACAATCCTTAAATCTTGACATCTGTCTTTCCTTCCATGTTTAAAACGTAGATAAATACATAGTAGAGTATAGCATAGTTTCACAAATTTTGCAAATGCTTTCAACTTAGCTCAGCGTAAGCTCCGACACATCTGTAATGCCAGTATAAAGCGGTGCCTTATTTTCTATAGCTGTCATAATTGCTTTAACGATATCAGGAAAACGCCAGTTAACAAGATGACGGTCAAGCATACCGAAGGCTTCGCCCGTTGAAAAGGCTCCATTATCCCACCAAAAGGCAGGAATGCCACATTCGGCGGATTTGCTGAAGAAATAATCAGCCCAAATCACACGGTTTCCTAGATTATCCTTGTTTCTTGCGCCTGTTTCACCGATGATAACTGGAATACCGTTATCTACAAAGGTCTCCTTAAGCCCAGTGAACAGCTTGTCGATATCCCTCACTGCACCTTCTACCGACGATAAAAAGTTTCCGCGTCCGCCGTCAGCAAGGCACATAGAGTGGGGTGTGTAGGCGTGAATAGACACTATAATATTCTTGTCATTTTCGGGGAGAATTAATGCCTTATATGCCTCGGGATTTGACGAAGCGCAGTAGGGGGTGAGCATTAAAAATCGCTTATCGTTATTTCCGCCGCTCGAACGAACTGTTTCTACAAACGCCGCCATCCAGTTATTGATTACATCACGGCTTTCATCGGTGCCGCTTGTCCACTCATTTTGTGTTCCGCGAAGTCTGGGTTCATTTAGTCCCTCGAAAATTAAGTGCTCGTCATAATCCTTGAACCGCTCGGCTATCTGCTTCCAAATCGCAACAAGTTGCTCGGTGTCCTCTTTTTCGGTTTCATATGTCGGAAAATACCATTCGTCATGGTGAGTATTTAGGATAATATACATATCATTTGCCACGGCGTAATCGACAATCTCGTTTACCCTGCCTAACCAGTCGGCATCAATTATATAATCAGGACCTTCCCCAATATGAAACTCCCATGTGGTAGGTATACGAATTGCGTTAAAGCCTGCGTTTTTAACCTCGGCAATCATTTCGGGAGAGGTTGTCGGGTTTCCCCATGAACGTTCAGCGGACAGTCCCGAGGTTCCTCTTGAATCTAGTGTATTTCCAAGGTTCCAGCCGACCTTTATTTCGGAGACTAGCTCCATTGCTGTTATTTCTTTGAAATTCGATACAGTTTCTTCCTCGATTTCTTCTACTTGCTCATTTTCACAGGCGGTAAGCTGAAAAACTAAAGCCAGGGTTAAAGCAGTCTCTAGAATTTTTTTAATCTTCATTAATATATTCCTTTCTTTTGGGGAAGTTTTGCATTTCGCTCAGGCAAAATGCCTGGTTTGAAACAAATCTTCGATTTTACGTTAATTTAATATTGATTTAACAATAATTTTATGTTATACTATCTTCATTAGTGCAAATTGATGTTTATAAAGAACGGGGTGAGTGTTTGAAATATCGTGGCCGTAAGCTGAGGCATGAGTATAAATATCTAATATCGCCTTATTATTATGAGCTTCTCCGGACGAGGTTGAAGGCTGTGCTTAGACCTGACTCTAACGGAGCAGACGGCGAATATCAGGTAACCAGTCTTTACTTTGATGATATATACAAAACGGCTTATAACGATAAGCTTGTCGGGGTTGAAACAAGACGTAAATTCCGCATAAGAGCCTATAATCTTTCGACCGACAGGATTACACTTGAAGCCAAGCACAAGGATAATTCATATGTCTCTAAGCTAAGTACGTTGATAACCCTGCCAGAATATTATAGTATACTAAAGGGCGACTACGGCTTTTATTATGATAACGAGGAAAAATATATAGGAACATCACTTGAGGCGCTTGCGGTGTCAGACATGCTGACACGCCCGAGACCTTCGGTTATCGTCGATTATCACCGTGAGGCATATATATGCGATGCGGGAAATGTGAGGATTACGTTTGACAAGAAGCTTGCCACCTCGTATGATACGCTTGATATGTTTGAGACCACAGCGTTTTCGCCTGTTATAGGTGATAATATAGTGCTTGAGGTAAAATATGATGATTTTTTACCTAAGTACATAGAACCACTACTTTCAGGGTTCCCCTTTATAAATGAATCAGTATCAAAATTCGTACTATGTACGGATAAATTATTGGAGGTTAAAAAATATGAATTTACTCAGCATTATTGATGACATCGGACTCCTGCTTGGCGAAAGCTTCGACTTATCTATACAGTTCGAAAGTCTGTCTCTGCCGCATATCCTAACAGCTCTCATTACCTCGACACTCTGCGGTCTGGTTATTTATTTCGTGTATCGCTTCTTTTACAGAGGCGTGGTTTACAGCGATAATTTTAACATTCTGCTGATACTTATTACGGTAGTTACGACATTTATCATAATGACAATAAGTGCAAACCTTGTACTTTCGCTCGGTATGGTCGGTGCACTCTCGATTGTGAGGTTTCGCTCGGCTATTAAGGACCCGCTTGATGTCGGCTTTCTCTTTTGGGGTATTGGCGTCGGAATAACCACGGGTGCTGGATTGTACTTAATTGCTGTCGTAGGCACTGTTTTTGTGGCGGTGCTTTATATGCTCTTAACCTTCGCAAAGAAAGAACGCAAAAGCTATCTATTAATAATCCGCTACACCGAGGAGGCAGAAAGCAATATTAATGCGCTTCTCGAGGGTATGCGTTACAAGCTTAAGAACAAAACTCAGTCAAGCGACAATTTTACAGAAATCACCGTTGAAATTAAAATCAAGAATAATGATACAACCACATTGTCAAGATTTAAGGAAATTTCAGGGGTTAAAACAGCTACCTTACTTGAATACAGCGGCGAATACATGAACTAATTTTCGCCGACACACTTAATAAATTCTGCAAGCTCGGACGCCATTTCTTCCTGTTCTGTAATTCTTGGATGTCCGGGCGTTGCTATACCGTTTCGCTTAAACTTATATCGTAGAACTTTACTATCGTTTAAATCCAAGCATAAAGCATCGAGCTGGTTATCCCACTCTGCATCATGCATGAGGAGCGTGGTTATTAGGATAAAACGAGGTTTATTATTATATTTATCTTTTAAATCTAATATTATACCTTTATATTTTTCCTTCCAATTTGACATATATTCGGCATCATATACCTTTTCAGGCGCTGGGTGAGCATCATTTTGCCCAAGCGCCATTATTATACAGTCGGGGGCATATCTCGAAAAATCCCAGTCGGTATAACCAAAAGGCGAGTAATTAACATAACTCAGCTTATCGTAGGTTTCTTCTACGCCTGTTTTAGCGTTATCGGGACCGAAATAACCCGTATTATTTAATAGTGCTATTCCGCCTTGTGCATTGTCATGAACAAAGGCGTTAAGCTTTCGCCCAAGCACCAAAGGATAACCAAACCACGAATTGTCATAGAAGCCGTAGGGTTTGCCAACCGGGTCGGGGCTTCCTTCATAATAAATGGCTTCACAAACCTCGCCCGCCGAAACGCTGTCTCCGAAAACCTCGATTTTAAGCTCCAATTTTTCGTTATATTTTTCGAGTATGGCATCATCGTCGGTTATTATACCAATAAGCCTAAAATAGTGCGAGGCACCCTGCCTTTTGAAGATAATCAGGTCGTGCATTTTGTTGTATAGGTTTTGAGCTATCTGATATTCGGCACTGTTACTTTCTTTCGACAGCTCAAGCTTTTGCTGAACGCCGTCTATAAGTACTCCAATAGCGGAATATTCGCCCATGAAAACGTTCTCAATAGCAAGCGACAGGCTCGTACCTGAAAAGCGTGTTTTAACCATGCTTCCAGCATAAATAAATAATGGCTTATCCTTATCCGAAAAGTCAATTCTACCCATGAAGCTAAAAGCATCACCGCTCGGCTTAAATAATCTTGGCATAATTTCGCCCACCTTAATTTAGCACAATTTTAAGTTAAGTATAACATAACGGACAGCATTTTTCAATAGTATATTTGGGTACTTTGCTTGACTTTTTATATAATAAGGTATATAATGTTGCTATTACATTAGAGGCTGGGGGTACATAATGGATAACGAAATTTTGCTTCAGATTTTAAACGGACAAAACAAAATTGTAGACCGTCTTGATGCAATAGACACACATCTTGAGGCAATAGATGCTCATCTTGAGATAATAGATACCCGTTTAGATAATCTTGAAACCCGTATGGATTCTATGGAAACCCGAATGGAATCAATAGAAACCCGAATGGAATCAATAGAAACCCGAATGGAATCAATAGAAACCCGTATGGATTCAATGGAAACCCGTATGGATTCAATGGAAACCCGTATGAAATCAATAGAAACCCGTATGGATTCAATGGAAACCCGTATGGATTCAATGGAAACCCGTATGGATTCAATGGAAACCCGTATGGATTCAATGGAAACCCGTATTAGCAATCTCGAAGTTTTGCATAAGAACACTCACAATATTATAGTAGAGATTGAAAACGGAACCGTTCCTAAAATAAACTCCATTTATGAAACTAGAAACAACCTTACACCCAGAGTTATAAAGCTTGAGAACACAGTCGAAAAAATGAAGTTCGGCAGTGAAGTAATCCGTCTAGTAACTATGCTTGAAGAAAAAATGAGTTCATGAAATTACATCCGCTTTGCTTTTAAGCATGGCGGATTATTTTATATTGACTTTTTACTTAACTTATGATATATTTTAAGTATCAATTAAGTAACGCATATTATGAATAGTGTTTTGAAAGGAAAATTATCATGAAAATAGGGGAGTCTTTGATATTAGCTCTTTCTGCTTCGTTATTAGCTGTTTCGCTCACTGCTTGCGGTGACGCAAAAACCGATGGCGATGCAACTAAAGAGAACGAGACCTCGGCAAATACTTCGGACACAGCGGCGGTTGATACCGTTACAGAAACAGAAAAAACCGAGGAGGTAATTGTGGTGGAGGATACAAGCTACGTTATTGCTGACGGAATTACACCTAAAATGATTGAGTTATCGCGCCTAAATGAAGGCAACAAGGTTCGTCTGGCTGAAAAGATGAAAAAAGCGGCGGCAGGCGAGGAGATTACAATTGCATATATTGGCGGTTCCATAACACAAGGCTCAAGTGCGGGAACCGAGTCTTGTTATGCGAAGCTTACCTATGATTGGTTTTGCAGTGAATATCCTAATGCAAAGGTAAATTATGTTAACGCAGGTATCGGCGCAACTGGCTCCTATATCGGTGTTCATAGAGTTGATGAGGACGTATTAAGCAAGAACCCCGACATCGTTTTTGTCGAATTTTCTGTGAATGACACTACTGAGAATACGCAGAGAAACATTGATTCTTATGACAGCCTGCTTCGGAAAATCTGGAACAGCTCACAAAATCCAGCTATAATTACAATTGCAATGACACAGGAGGACGGAACCAGCTTCCAGGAATACCACAGTGAGATTTCAAAAGCCTACGATATACCTATGATTTCGTATAAAAATGCAATTCTTCATGTTATTGACAAGGGTTATATCAAGTGGACAGATATTTCAGACGACAACATCCATCCGAATGTAACAGGACACTCTGTTTTAACCGAAATTATAGTTGCATATCTTGACGAGGTTTCAAAATCGGCTGACGAAATATCGGGCAGTGAAAGCAATTTTGTGAATTCGTACACCTCTGATAAATATAAGAATGCAGGCTTCATCGTACCTAGGGCTGATGCCGTTTTAACAAATGGTATGTTTGAAATAATGGAAAGCGGCTTCGGAAACTTTAACGGATACTGGAAAACGACTGTAGAGGCTGAAACCGCTATTCAGGGAATTTCCTTTGAGGTTGAGGCGCAGAATATAGGTATTCTTTTCGGAAAGCTTGTTAGAGCGGGCGGCAGCTTTGAGGTTAAGGTGGACGGCGAAACCGTAAAAACCGTAAGCAGCGACTTTACAGGCGGCTGGGGTAACTATGTAGAAGCCGATGAGGTATATTCGTCAGACAAAACAGAAAAGCATACAGTCGAGATTATACCACTGGCAGCAACCGACGGCTCAAAGGTTAACCTCGCAATTTCAAGAATTGCAATAAGCTAAATTAGTTTAGTGGCATATATAACTTAATAAGCAAAAAGGCTTCTGTATTGGTGTGATACAGAAGCCTTTTATTTAATCGATAATTTTATTTATGATTATGTTTTGAGTAAACACGATTTCCCATGCTTACGCCGTTTCTTGACTGGTTAAGGTTAATCTGATTGGATAGAATTGTATTAATATCAACCTTATCACGCTTTGAGGTACTGGTCATTTTGGCACTATTTTTATAACTGCTGTGGTCAAAGCCATCCTTAGATTTATTTGCCGTCACATTTTTTTCCTCAGGTTTTACATAATCACCACCCTTTGCGGCATTTAGCTGATGTATAATTGAATGAACTGAGTCGCCTTTTACCATAAAAGGTTTAGAGGGATCCATATTATTAGCCTTGGCGGCATTTTGATTAAGTATAGTGTAAAAATCTACTTTTCCGCTGCTGTCGATTGAAAAGCCGTATTTTTTTATCATATCGTCAAATCCGTTCAGCTCGGCATTTTCCTTTATGCTGTCAAGTGTTGATGTACCTTCCTTCAAGGTGTTTTCGTACTGCTTTGCAACCTTGTCATCACTTGCCATTTCTTCAAGTAGTTCGGGGGTAATAACACAGTTATACTCACCCTTACCCTTAGCAAGATACTGCTGGGCTTCCTCGTCATTAGCGTAATCATGTACCATGAAGTCAACATTCTTAAATTGCTTCTTTAGTTTTTCAAGATAAAGCTCGGCTTTCTTACTAAGCTGATTTGTTTTAGCTTTATTCACGCCGTTAGTTTCTGTATTTTTCTTTGTGTTCTGAGCAGCAAACTGTTTACTTGTGTATGCGGAAAAAGCTTTATTAAATGATACCGCCATGATTGTTTCCCCCTTAAAATCTTGTGTTTATTCACTTCTATCTTCTTTATCGGCAAGTAACTGGAAAACTTTAGCTTAAAATAAAAAAATCCCCCGACAATAAATTGTCGGGTAAAATCAAATAAGAGGATCAACATGAAAAAATCTAAAAAATAGATGAAAGCAAAATAATAAAGTATCGTTTATATTATTGTACAATAGATTTACATTAAAATCAATAGCTTTTTTGTAAACATTATCAAAAATAAACATAAAAAATAGATTTTACATGGATTTAACAATTATTAATCGCCATCTTAACATTGATATAATAAAATAGCATTAACGAAAATTGTTAAAGGAAAAATGTTATGAAAAAGCTAGCAAAGATTAAGGAAAATGTATTTCAGATACTTTTCATTATTACAGCGCTTGTTTCAATTGCGGCGGTTCTCTTAATCTGTATATTTTTATTTTCTAATGGGCTGCCTGCAATGAGTAAAATCGGGGTTTTTGAATTTCTTTCGGGAGTAAAATGGAAGCCGCTTAATGACCAGTTCGGAATATTTCCTATGATTTTAGGAAGTATATACACGACAGCGGGAGCCGTAATTATCGGAGTTCCAATCGGAATATTATGCGCGATTTATATGGCTTATTTTTGTCCGAAGAAGCTCTATAAAGTTCTCAAACCCGCAATTGAGCTGCTCGCAGGTATTCCGTCGGTGGTATATGGTTTGTTCGGACTTACTGTAATTATACCGATTATGCAGACATTATTCGAGGGGGGCGGCAAGAGTGTGCTGACAGCGTCCTTCTTATTAGGTATTATGATACTGCCTACAATAATAAACGTTTCAGAAGCGGCAATCCGTGCAGTGCCTGAATCGTATTATGAGGGGGCATTGGCGCTTGGAGCCACACACGAACGAAGTGTCTTCTTCTCGGTGCTAGGTGCCGCAAAGTCTGGTATCGCAGCAGGAACCATTCTCGGTATCGGCAGAGCAATCGGCGAAACCATGGCGGTGGTTTGGGTGGCAGGAAATCAGCCTGTTATACCGTCGAGTATTTTTAGCGGAGTGCGTACCTTAACCTCAAATATAGTACTCGAAATGGGTTATGCGGCGGATTTACACAGAGAGGCGCTTATAGCGACGGCGGTGGTGTTGTTCGTGTTTATCCTTATTATCAATATAACCTTTTCACTTGTAAGAGGAAAGGAGCGTTCTTAGTAAATGGAATACGTGAACAAAATTACCCTAAAGCAAAAGGTAAAAAGCTATCTTTCTCACCCTTTTTCTGCATTTCTTTTACTTATAGTTGTTTTATCGACAGTTTTTACGATTGGTATAATGGTAGTTCTGGTAGGATACATACTGATAAGCGGTGTTCCAAATTTGAAATTATCGTTATTTGAATGGGATTATACCAGTGAAAATGTCTCAATGCTCCCCGCAATTGTAAACACGATTACTATGACAGTGCTGACTCTTGTTTTCGCTGTTCCTATCGGAATAGGCTCAGCAATTTACTTGAACGAATACGCAAAACGGGGGAACAAGCTGGTAAAAATCGTGCGTCTCACAACCGAAACGCTTTCAGGCATACCCTCAATTGTGTACGGACTATTCGGCTACCTGATGTTCAATATAGCCTGCGGGTTGGGCTACTCCATGATTGGCGGGGCATTAACACTTGCGATTATGATTTTACCGCTTATTATGAGAACGACAGAGGAAGCGTTGAAATCTGTTCCTGATTTATTCAGGGAGGGCAGCTTCGGGCTAGGTGCCGGAAAGGTACGGACGATTTTCAGGATTATTCTTCCGTCGGCAATGCCAGGAATTTTAGCAGGAATAATTCTCGCTATTGGCAGAATAATCGGCGAGACAGCAGCACTTATATATACGGCAGGTACTATTGCGGGAATACCGCAAGGGCTTACAGACTCAGGACGTACGCTCTCAATTCACCTATACTCACTTCTTTCAGAAGGACTGCACACTGAGGAAGCTAAAGCCACGGCAGTAGTTATTTTGATAGTGGTTGTTGGACTTAACGGTTTATCAAGCTTTATTGCTAAGAAAATAGCAAAAAAATAGATAGGATTTGGTTACATAAATGGATAAGATTACAGTAAAAAATCTCGACCTGTTCTACGGGGATTTCAAAGCACTTAAAAACATCAATATCAACATTAGCTCAAACGAAATCACCGCCTTCATCGGTCCGTCGGGTTGTGGTAAATCTACGCTCTTAAAATCGCTTAACAGAATGAATGACTTAATCGAGGGCTGTAAAATCACTGGTGAGGTGCTCCTCGATAAGGACAATATCTACGGCAATATGGACATAAATTCGCTTAGAAAGCGTGTCGGAATGGTTTTCCAGAGACCAAACCCGTTCCCTATGTCGGTGTATGATAATATCGCTTTTGGCCCGAGAACTCATGGCATTCGGAGTAAGGTAAAGCTTGACGAAATAGTTGAAAAATCGCTTATTGATGCTGCGATTTGGGATGAGCTTAAGGATAGACTTAAGAAAAACGCACTAGGCTTATCAGGCGGCCAACAGCAGAGACTGTGCATTGCACGGGCTCTTGCGGTTGAACCTGAGGTGCTACTTATGGATGAGCCGACAAGTGCGCTTGACCCCATTTCAACCTCGAAAATTGAGGAGCTTGCCCTTACTTTAAAAGATAAATACACAGTAGTAATCGTAACTCACAATATGCAGCAGGCAACAAGAATTTCAGATAAAACAGCATTTTTCTTACTGGGAGAAATTATTGAGTATAATACAACAGATACTCTGTTTTCGTTTCCTAAGGATAAAAAGACAGAGGATTATATTACAGGGAGGTTCGGATAATGAGAGGGTATTTCGACGAGCAGCTTGAGCTGCTTAATGTAGAGCTGATAACGCTTGGAGCGTTTTGCGAAGATGCGATTGCAGTAGCATGTAAGGCAATTTTTGAACAAAATGAGACACTAGGCAAGCAGGCAAAAAAAATTGAAGCAAATATTGACAAAAAGGAACGGGAAATTGAGTCCATGTGCCTTAATTTACTCTTAAAGCAGCAGCCTGTTGCAAAGGATTTGCGTGTAATATCGGCAGCGCTTAAGATGATTTCGGATATGGAGAGAATAGGTGACCAGGCGTATGATATTGCCGACCTTGCAAAATATATCAGCGTCAAGGAGATAAAGGAAAAGGAAAAAATAAAGGAAATGGCAAATGCCACCATAAAAATGGTGACTGACAGCATTGAGTCCTTTGTTAAAAAAGATATTGCACTTGCGGACGAGGTTATTTTATCAGATGATATAGTTGACAAATTGTTTAATGATGTTAAAATAGATATTATAACAGCCTTATCTAATGGGAGCACAGACGGCGAGCTGTATGTGGATTTATTGATGGTTGTTAAATACTTAGAAAGAATTGGCGACCATGCGACGAACATTGCCGAGTGGGTGAAGTTCTCAATTCTGGGTACGCATGAAATGGGCCTATGAGTAGTCGTAGATTATGATTTATATTTTAGAAGATGATGATAATATCAGAGAGCTTGTAGTTTATACGCTAAGCAGCTACGGCTTTGAGACCAAGGGCTTTTCGCTTCCATCGGATTTATGGAACGAGCTGAAGAGGAACACCCCAGATTTGCTGCTCTTAGATATTATGCTGCCAGAGGAGGATGGACTGACGGTGCTTAAGCGTATCAGAAACCAGCCTATGACTAAGGCGCTTCCGATAATTATGCTTACTGCAAAGGGCAGCGAGTTCGACAGAGTAATTGGGCTTGACAGCGGAGCAGATGATTATTTACCTAAGCCCTTTGGCATGACCGAGCTTGTGGCGAGGATTAAGGCTGTGCTCAGGCGTACAGGTGATAAAAATAGTGAAAATGACGGTGTTTTAGAATATCAGCTTCTTTCTATCGACACGCAAAAACGCCAGGTTACAGTCGAGGGAGCCGAGGTCCAGCTTACGCTCAAGGAATATGAAATGCTTCTGCTTTTAATGGGAAACACAGGAATTGTTCTCAGCCGCGACCGACTCCTTGAACGTATTTGGGGTTATTCCTACGAGGGCGAAAGCCGTACAATCGATGTTCATATACGAACCCTAAGGCAAAAGCTGGGTGCAGCGGGTGAATATATTGAGACCATACGAGGTGTAGGTTATAAATTTAAAGAAAGTTAATCTGAAAAATTATGACAAAACGTATTTTTAATTCTATATTCTGTATTTCGATAGGTGCCTCACTCTTAAGCGCGGTGCTGATACTCGGAATTCTATATTCATATTTTAGCTCAATTCTAATAAGCCAGCTTAAAACAGATACCGCTTATATTAAAGAGGGTTATCTTCAAAACGGTATCAGTTATTTTGAGTCGGTAAAATATCAGGGAAATAGAATAACGCTTATTGCTGAGGACGGCACAGTTACTTATGATAGCGATGTCGATTTGGCGGAGCTTGATAATCATAACGACCGCGAAGAGGTAAAAGAGGCGAGAGAGCTATTAGCAGGGCAAAGCACACGTTACTCAAACAGTATGTCAATGCAGAACATTTATTATGCGGTAAGGCTAACTGACGGCGACATTCTTCGTGTATCGGTAAAGCATGACTCGGTACTGGCACTCATTTTTTCCTTACTTCGTCCTGTAATAATTATTCTTGTGCTGGTGCTTATTTTATCCTTCTGGGTAGCGAGCCGCACTTCGAAAAAGCTTATAAAGCCGATAAACGAGCTTAATCTCGACAATCCCGATAATAACAAGGCTTATGACGAGTTGGCACCCCTTCTTTTAAAAATTGCGTATCAAAGAGACAGTATTAAGGCGCAAATTGCAGAACAAAAGCAGAAGCAAAAGGAATTCAGCGCTATTACTGAAAATATGCGTGAGGGCTTCATTGTAATAGATAGGAAAGCGGAAATTCTTTCCTATAATTCTGCAGCGGCAAGGCTTCTCAAGATTTTAGAGTCCGATAGCAAGCAAAATCTTTTATCCTTCAATCGCAGCGAGGTATTCAGATACTCGGTTGAAAACGCACTTAAAGGAGAATATACCGAGCAAAAGGCTGCTATTGAGCAGGGTGTATACAGCATAATTGCAAGCCCCGTTCTGACTAAAGGTAATGTCGCAGGTGCGGTGTTCATAATAAGTGAAATTACGGAACGAGAGAACAGAGAGGCGCTTCGGAGAGAATTTTCAGCCAATGTATCACATGAGCTAAAGACTCCCCTGACCTCTATTTCGGGCTATGCCGAGATTATGAAAAACGGCATTGTCAAGAAAGAAGATGTACCAGATTTTGCCGAAAAGATTTACAATCAAGCACAGCGATTGATTGCACTCATCAACGATATAATCAAGATTTCCGAGCTTGATGAAAATAAATCTACGGAGGAAAGAGCATATATCGATTTGTATGGTCTTGCGGGACAGATAATTTCGGATTTTACAGATTTATGCAAGGAGCGGGGCATTACCACCGAGCTTTACGGGGAACGTACTGTGATTGAGGGTGTACCGCATATTCTCCACGAAATGCTTTATAATCTTTATGACAATGCCATAAAATACAATAAAGATAACGGTACAATCAAGGTAACCGTAAAGGATAAATGTATCACAGTAACCGACACAGGCGTAGGTATTCCTGATGCCGATAAGGAAAGGGTGTTCGAGCGTTTTTATCGTGTGGATAAGGGGAGAAAAACGGGTTCAGGTGTGGCAGGCACGGGATTAGGCTTATCAATTGTAAAGCATGCGGCACAGTTCCACGGTGCGAGAATAGAGCTGAGAAGTGATTATGGCGTTGGTACTGAGGTGAAAGTGATTTTTAAATAGTAAATTTCATGAAGATGTTGTGCAATTTGTGAAAATTTTGTTAATATTACAACAAGGTATTGTATATATTTGCCTTTTATGCTATAATAGCATTAGAAGGCAGGGGGAACCTCTCCTTCTGATTAACAGGTACACCCTGTGAATAGGAGGGTACGTTATGAACGTAAAAATTACGGCAAAGAAAATGCAGTTAAATGACTCTTTCACAGAATATGCGGAGAAAAAGCTTACTAAGCTAGACCGCTTTTTCGGAAAAGAGGGTGACGCGAAGATTACACTTTCGGCAATCAGAGATATGGTTACACTAGAGCTTACAGTTAAGCATGACAATCTGATTTTCAGAGCAGAGCAGTCTGCACAGGAAAAGACTGATGCGCTTGATGCCTGCATCGAAAGAATTATCCGACAAATCAGAAAGAACAAGACAAAGGTCGAAAAGAGACTTCATACAACAGCATTTACCGATAATTTCGGTGAGGAGGTTGAGGAACAGGCTGATTTTCAGGTTATAAAGAAAAAGCAGTTTATTCTACGTCCTATGAATGTTGATGAAGCAATTCTCCAGATGAACATGGTGGGACACAGCTTCTTCATGTTCAAGAACGGTGATACAGGCGAGATAAACGTTGTTTATAAGCGTGACGACGGAAATTACGGTTTACTTGAATCCACTAAGGATTAAAATAGAATATATATTGCCGAAGCATTTCTGCTTCGGCAATCTTATGCAACCTTTTCATTTTATATTTAGTTTTAAGTATATAAAATGGAAAGGAAACATTGAAATGAAAAATTTTATTAAGATATTTGTGCTTGCTATTCCTGTGTGTATGCTGTTTTCATCATGCAGGGAGAATATCGAAGTACCCTTAAGCGCACCAGATACCGATGAAACGGTACTTGAAGCTACGGGCTGTCGTGGTAGTGATGGTTATGAAGTGGTTTGCGACCTTCCAGATACTATGGATAGCGGAGGTGAGGACGGAATGTCAAGTCCTGCTTATGACCCTGGTGTTAGCTATGATTATCCAGCAGTGACACTCGAAAACGTCAAAGCAGAAGACGACACCCTATACATGACCATAGCAAACCGCACTAATGATGTTTATGGGTATATATATGCGATTAGGCTTTACAAAAACGGCGAGTTTGTAGAACCCGAAGCCCCCCTCGGTATCTGCGGCACACCAGACGAGCTTGCACCTAATTCCGAGCTCCAATTTAGCTATCCTTTATCAGAAGCTTATGGTAATTCACTAGGCGGCTTTTACAGGATTGAAATGGATTTTTCGCCGTATGATACTTACTTCGAAACCGATGAAGTCTTTACGGCATGGGGCGAATTTTCAATAAACATCAGCGACTTTGATGTGACCTATGATGTAGAATATCTGGGAGATAGAGAGATCGAAATTATTTATAAGAATAACTCAAATTATCAGATAAGCTACGGTTTATATTATGAGCTTTATACTCAGGATGGCGAGAAAATCCCCTTTACAGAGGGTACTGCGTTTATCGAAATAGCCTGCATAATTATGGAGGGCGGCGAAAGTAAATTAAGCCTTAACCTAAAGGAACCTTATTTTAATAATTTGGAGCCTGGAGAATATATCGTCCGCCATGAGCTCTATGGTTATGACCAAAAGAAGCTTATGGAAATACCGATTATTATTGAATAAAATTTCAGGGCTGTGACGAAATGAGAATTTCGTCACAGCCCATTTTAATTATTTTATTGTTATTTTAGCTAATTTTGAGATGGGACCCTTTGTGTCGGCTACTGCTCGGATTTTATATTTATAAGTTCCGTTTGATAGGTTTTTAAAGGTCTTTGTGAGACCTGTTACGGTAGCTATCTTGTTGTAAACATTTTCTTCAGCATTATAAAGATAGATGTAATATTTTTTGGCACCCTCTACTGCGTTCCATTTGAGGGTGATGTTCTTTGAGGATTTTGTAGCGGTTAGTGTTGGGGCGGTTAGTTCCACTGCTGGAGGTGTGGCACCCGAATTCTTGATAATTGCTTCTATTATTTCAGGGTACACGAAGGTGCATTTTTGTCTGTCGAGAAGCTTCATATCTCCGCCGTCGTCCCATACAAAGCACTTAATTCCACGCTCAGTTGTGGCGGAAGCGAAAAATGCTGCGTGTCTCGCTCTGGCTTCAGTATTATTTTTATTAACACTGCCCCATTCGCCAATTATTATCGGGACGTCATATTTATCCGAATATTTTTTTAGTATATCGAATTCCTTTGTTAATGTGTTCTTTTCCGAAACGGTGCCGTCCCATTTATCGGTTGGAGTAGCCCAAGTAACATCTTTAAAAGTAAAGGTGTTAGGAGTATAATTATGAACCTGAATTATAAGATGATTTTTAACTGTGTCGGTAGGAAGAATAAAATTCGATAGTGAAGCTTCACTTCCACTGGCTGCGTAGGTATTTACGACAAGATTACGTTTCTTATTGTTACCGCCGCTTGCTCTTATGGTGTCCACGAAAAGCTGATTAAGCTTATTAACAGCTGTGTATCCAGTGCTAGTACTTGCGCCCCAGCTTTTTTTAGCGTCGAGAATTTCGTTAAAGCTTTCAAACATCAGCCTTCCATCATAATCCTTGAAGCGTTTCGATACCTGCTGCCAAATATTTTCGTAGCGAGAAGCCATAAAATCATAATCGGTATCAACCGCATTTAACCAGCAAGTTTTATCGTCGCCAGTATCGTGATGGACGTTGATTATACAATACATATCGTTTGATAGAACATAGTTTACAACCTCCTCGACGCGGTCGAGCCAGCTTTTATCAATGTTACCGTCATTATCGATATGATTATAATAAGTTACAGGTACACGAACAGCATTAAAGCCTGCGTTTTTAATAGCCTTAATCATATCTGATGTTGCCTTGGGGTTGCCCCAGCAGGTCTCGGTATCGGTTCTTGCGCCAAAAGCTATCCAGTTTGCCCTTGCGTCGAGAGTGTTCCCGAGGTTCCAGCCAGCCGTGATTTTCGAAATGCTTTCCTTTGCGGTTTCAAATTCCTTGCTAACTGCCGAAGCGTTTACAGCAAAGCTTAGTATTAAAGCTGCTGCTAGTACCAGAGAGATGATTTTTTTCATTTAAATAAATTCCCTTCCTTGATAGGTGTTTTTTTCTGCCATTAATTTATCAATACCGCCGAGAACTGAAATTTTATCAGCGGTCCATTTTGGTGCTATTAGCTGTTCCTTTACCGCATCTCCCGTCAGCCGTTCGATTACTGTTTTGGGTGGTAATAGCTCAAGCTGACTAATTACAATGTTAATATACTCGTCTTTGGTGAGCATAGCTTCGCCGTTATAAAGCCTGCCAAGCTCGGTGTTTTGAATTATATGAAGCATTTGAATTTTAACTGCATCAGGCTCCAGTTTTCCTAATGCTTCAGCAGTTCTTAACATCATTTCGGGGGTTTCCTTCGGTAAGCCGTTTATAATGTGAACAGTTGTTCTAATGTCGAGATTTTTCAGTTTTTGAAAGCTTTTTTCAAACTCCGAATAATTATAACAGCGATTAATTATTAGAGCGGTTTCGTCATGAATGGTTTGCAACCCGAGCTCAATTGTCAGTTTTGTTTTGGTATTAAGCCTTGCTAGAAAATCAAGTATTTCATCTGACAGGCAATCGGGTCTTGTGCCAATCGAAATGCCTATTATGTTTTCGTTTTCTGTTAGTGGTAAATAGATTTTTTTTAGTGTTTCGACATCAGAATATGTGTTTGTATTTGCCTGAAAATATGCGATAATTTTAGCATCGGGGTTTTTCTGCTTTATTCTTACAACTTCTAAGTCAAGTTGTTTTTCGATAGGTACTGTACTTGAATTCGTGAAATAACCGCTGCCTGAGCTGCAAAATATACAGCCGCCCCTGCCTTTGTTACCGTCTATATTCGGACAGGTGAAGCCTGCATTAAGCACAGCCTTATTCACCCTTGCTCCGTAAGTGATTTTGTTATAATAATTAAGGGTATGGTATCTTTTATTATTATCTGAATATTTAAAATGCATTATTGATACTTTCTCTTAATATATCTTGCGATACTGTCATAATCCCCATATATAAACTTTTCGTTTATGCCTAGCATATCGAGGTCACTTAAGATACGGGCTTTATTGTTAATAACAAGAACCTTATCAGGCCAAATTCTCTGCTTTGCGAGAACGGGGGTGTTGGTGGTTTTTTCGATATACGAAACATATGCCTGATATACAAACAAACCATGTTGATTTCTCGCCCTCTCAAAAGGCAAAATCGGGTCGTATAAAAAATTAGGAATACCGTTTAGATAATAAATCGGCTCGGTATTTTCAATTGTATGCTTTAAAAATCTTTGCAAAAGTGTGAGATAATCAAGTACAGTTTCGTTGATTTTATCAAAGCTGCTTGACAGCATATCAGAAAGATATGAAAACACCTGGCTGTCAAACGAAAACTGTTCCAAATCAGAGTTTAAGCTGCCTTCGATGTAGGGCGGCAATTTTTCTCTCTTGTAGAGACTGCCATGGTAAAAATTCCAGTCATCAATAAGTAGATTAAATCGTTTGTAAAATTCATATGGAAAGGTCTCGTTGTAGATATGAAAAGCCTTGTAAAACTCTATAAATATGTTCTTCTTGTCATTGGCGAGCAGCTCTAGCAAATTATCATCTTCGTATTTTGCAACTAGCTCTGAAATATTCATAAGCTTGTCCTCAAGAAGATAGATAAAGCCCTTCGTATTATCGGCACTTTCGTTCTTTTCACGGACAAAGGGCTGACAGGCGAAGAAAAGAGCAATAAGTGGTGATTTTGTAAAATCGACTAGATTAGTTGGAAGCCCGTGGTGCTGCGAGAAGGCAAGGAACGACGAACGTTCATCAAAAGTGAGCTTATGGAAGATTTCTCTTTTAAACTCCTCCTTCATTTTTATAAAAGGATATTCCCTTTTTATTGCTCCCGATGATACATTAAAGCCTCTTAAGGCTGACGAAATAATGCTCGAATAGCTTGATGGCTCGCCCCTATAAAGGTACTCGGCATATTCTTCGTTCGATAAAAGCTGGACAAATTCAGACATACTGCTTATTTCAATTTCTTTTGGATTTGGCAATCCTTGCATTTTCTTTTCACGCATATAAAAAATCAACCTCCCCAAAGCCTATTAATTACAATTATAACAAAAAGCCGTATTAAAAGCAATATGCAAATTCAATTGTCAAAGATTTATCAAATATATCTAGCTTTTCATGTAAAAACTGCTTAACTTCATATAATATTATTGTTTACAAAAACAGTGCATTGTGATATAATAATATAGTAAAAAATTGCCTGTCCAAAATTTGACAGGCGTGTAATGCTAATCTCAAATAAATGAGATTGGTATAAATATTAGGAGGTACAAATTAATGGCAAGACAAAAGCTTACTATGGATGGTAATACAGCCGCTGGACACGTCTCGTACGCGTTCACCGAGGTTGCTGCAATTTACCCCATAACTCCCTCTTCAGTAATGGCTGAGGTTACTGATTCGTGGGCAACTGGCGGAAGAAAGAACATTTTCGGTGATGAAGTAAAGGTTGTTGAAATGCAGTCTGAGGGCGGTGCTGCTGGTGCCGTTCACGGTGCTTTAGCTGCTGGTGCTCTTACAACCACTTATACAGCTTCGCAGGGACTTCTCCTTATGATACCCAATATGTATAAAATTGCGGGTGAATTAATTCCCAGCGTTATTCACGTTTCTGCACGTGCGCTTGCTTCTCATGCACTTTCGATTTTCGGCGACCACAGCGACGTTTATGCTTGCCGTCAGACAGGCTATGCTATGCTTTGCTCGACAAACCCTCAGGAGGTTATGGACCTCGGTGCTGTTGCACATCTAGCAACACTTAAGGGCAGAGTTACCTTATTACCCTTCTTCGATGGTTTCCGTACATCTCATGAGCTTCAGAAGATTGAGGTTTGGGATTATGAAAGACTTAAGACTTTAGTTGACGAGAAGGATATCGAAGATTTCCGTGACAGAGCGTTAAATCCTGAGAAGCCTGTTCTCCACGGAACAGCTCAGAACCCCGACATTTTCTTCCAGGCACGTGAGGCTTGCAACAGATATTATGATGCTATGCCCCAGATTGTTCAAGATACAATGGACAAGGTTAACAAGGAACTCGGCACAGACTACAAGCTGTTCAACTACTACGGTGCTGCTGATGCAGAGCATGTAATAATCGCAATGGGCTCGGGCTGTGACGCTATCGAGGAGACTATCGATTACTTAAACGCTAAGGGCGGCAAGTACGGTCTCGTTAAGGTTCGTCTTTACAGACCTTTCTCAGCAAAGAATTTTGTTGATGCAATCCCTGCAAGTGTTAAGCAGATTACTGTTCTCGACAGAACAAAGGAGCCTGGTTCACTCGGCGAGCCTTTATACCTCGATGTTGTTGCGGCTCTCCGTGAAATGGACAAATTCGCAAATGTTCCTGTATTCACAGGACGTTACGGCTTAGGTTCAAAGGACTTCAACCCGTCGCACGTTATCGCTGTTTACAAGAACAAGGATAAGAAGCACTTCACAGTTGGTATCGAGGACGACGTTACAAATCTTTCTCTTAAGATTGACGAAAACCCTAACACCACTCCTGAAGGCACAACAAGCTGTAAATTCTGGGGACTCGGTGCTGACGGAACAGTTGGCGCAAACAAGAACTCCATCAAGATTATCGGCGACCACACAGACATGTATGCACAGGCGTACTTCTCATACGACAGTAAGAAATCTGGAGGCGTTACCGTTTCTCACTTACGTTTCGGTAAGGCTCCCATTAAGTCAACCTACTTCATCTCACAGGCAAACTTTGTTGCTTGCCACAACCCATCTTATATCGACAAGTACGATATGGTTCAAGATGTATTACCAGGCGGTTCGTTCCTCTTAAACTGCCAGTGGTCTGAAGCAGAGCTTAACGATAAAATACCTGCTCCCGTTAAGGCATACATTGCTAAGAATAACATCAATTTCTATATCATCAACGGTATCGATATCGCTAAGAAAATCGGTCTTGGCAACCGTGTAAACACAGTTTTACAATCCGCCTTCTTTAAGATTGCAAATATAATCCCCGCTGATGAAGCTATCGATTATATGAAAAAGGCAGCTTATAAGTCATTCGCTAAAAAGGGTGACGAGATTGTAAACATGAACTACAAGGCAATCGAACTGGGCGCAGAGAACTTCGTTAAGGTTAATGTTCCTGCTGACTGGGCTAACGCAACAGGCGAGCTTGAAGTAAACAAGGCGGTAGGCGACAGAAAAATCCTCGTTGATTATGTAAACAACGTTCTTATCCCCGTAAACGCACAGAGAGGCGACAAGCTTCCTGTTTCTACTTTTAAGGATATGGCTGACGGCACATTCCCACAGGGTGCTGCTGCTTACGAAAAGCGCGGAACAGCTGTTGATGTTCCTGAGTGGATTCCTGAGAACTGTATTCAGTGTAACCAGTGTTCAATGGTTTGTCCTCACGCTATCCTCCGCCCGTATGCATTAAATGAAGAGGAAGCGAAGAATGCACCCGCAGGCGCAAAACTTAAGGATGCGACAGGGCTTCCTGGACTTAAGTATTCGATGACAGTTTCCGTTCTTGACTGCTACGGCTGCGGCGTTTGTGTAAACACTTGCCCTGCTAAGACCAAGGCTCTCGCTATGAAGCCGCTTTCAACACAGCTTGACGAACAGAATATGTTCGCATACGGCTTAACAGTAAGCGACAAGCCCGAAGTATTTGAAAAGTTCAAGGAAACCAGCGTTAAGGGTTCACAGTTTAAGCAGCCGCTCCTCGAATTCTCGGGTGCATGTGCTGGTTGTGGCGAAACACCGTATGCTAAGCTTGTAACACAGCTTTTCGGCGATAGAATGTACATTGCAAACGCAACAGGCTGTTCATCAATCTGGGGAGGCTCAGCTCCTTCAACACCATACACAGTTAATAAAGAGGGCAAGGGTCCTGCATGGGGCAACTCACTCTTTGAGGATAACGCAGAGTTTGGTTATGGTATGTTCCTTGCACAGGATACTCTCCGTAATAGAGCGAAAATGCTTACAGAGAAGATGATTGCTGTTGATTACTGTTCTGATGAGCTTAAGAAAGTCGGCAAGGAATGGATTGACACCATGGATAACGCGGCAGCTAACACAAAGGTTACTGCTGAATTTGTAAAGCTTCTCGAAAGCGATACCAATCCCGACTTAACCGGCACAGAATGGGAGAAGGATTGGATTGCAAACGGTAAGAAGTGCGGCTGCGATGCTTGCAGCACAGGCAGAGAAATTCTTAAGCTTAAGAATTATCTGAACAAGAAATCAAACTGGATATTCGGCGGAGACGGCTGGGCGTATGACATCGGTTACGGCGGACTTGACCATGTTCTCGCAAGCGGCAGAAATGTTAATATCCTCGTATTCGACACCGAGGTTTACTCAAATACAGGCGGTCAGTCCTCAAAGTCAACACCTGTCGGCGCAATCGCACAGTTCGCAGCAGGCGGTAAGGACGTTAAGAAGAAGGACCTCGCAGGTATCGCAATGAAGTACGATTATGTATACGTTGCACAGATTGCAATGGGTGCTGACATGAACCAGACGATCAAGGCTCTTTCTGAGGCTGAAGCGTATGACGGTCCATCACTCATCATCGCGTATGCACCTTGTATCAACCACGGTATCAAGGGCGGTATGGCAATAGCACAGCAGGTTGAGAAGGATGCAGTAACTGCTGGTTACTGGCACCTGTTCCGTTTCAATCCCGCTCTCGTTGCAGAAGGCAAATCGCCATATTCACTCGACAGCAAGGCCCCGACAGGCGATTATAAGGAGTTCATGATGAGAGAGGTTCGTTACAACTCACTCATGCGTGCAAATCCCGACCGTGCTAATAAGCTCTTTGATAAGGCAGTTGCCGACTCCAAGAAGAAGTACGATGCTTTAGTAGGACTTGTTGATTACTACGCAGTTAAGTAATTATTAATAACGGCGTTCGGGAAACCGAACGCCGATTAATTAATTGAGGAATTTTATGATAAAAGATAAACAACAGAGTGAAAAGACTTTTAAAATACTCTACATTTTAATTATAGTATGTTTTTTTATTTTTGCATTTGCAATATGCTTATTTATCAACTATTCAGATGGCGATGATGCCTTTTTTATTAGTTATACTGAGCAATATGGCTTTATTGATTTTATAAAAATCCTGACATATGAAATGAACACGCGGGTTACAACCACAATAACATTATTCTTTATATTCAGTTCAAATATATTGGTGTGGCGAGTATTAAATGCATTTTTTCTAACATCGTTAATAGTGCTTGCCGAAAGGTTTATCTCGATTATTATTTTATATAAATCATATAAGGAACGACTTATCTCTTTCATATCAATTTGTATTTGCTTTATATGTATTGGTACTATGACAATAGGATACTCCAGCTTTTGGATTACAGGCTCGATTAACTATCTCTGGCCGCTTGTTATTGGGTTATTGTCTTTATGCCCGTTAATTATAAAGACCTTTAAGTCTGAATATAGGTTAAATAAATATATCTATATTGCTTCAAGCTTTTTTGGTGTATGGGCATGCCTTGCACAGGAACAGATTTCGGCATTATTAGTTGGCTTTGGGATAATATTGTTATTCTCTATATGGCAGAGAGACAAAACCATACCTTTTTTCTCCGCCTTACAAGTGACATTAATGTTCACTGCCTTTATTATATTATTGATAACCTCATTAAGCGGCAATCGCTCCGAACTTTCAATGCTTCAATATTTGCCGTCATTTAACGATTTAAGTTTTTCTTCTCACGTATTCATAATCCTTCAGTGGTTATGCTACGGTATCTCTGGACAGCTTAATCTCTTATATTTATTTATTTGTGTATTAATGGGATTGCTTTTATTTAAAAATAATAGCATTTTTGATAAAACATTCGGGATAATATTATTTTTGTTTGCTGCTACCTCGTTACCTATTTTTAATGACTTTGGACCATATATTTCCGATTATCGCAAAATTGTTATAGATGTTCCCACATTCGATGCATTGAGCTTATTTCAAAGGGCTTCACTTATCTGGATGCTGTTTAAAATCACAGCGATACCTTTTATAATGCTTAGGCTTACTAGAGTTGCAAGATTTTCTTCTACAGGCTTTGTAATATATTTTGGAGGGCTTGTTACTGTATTAATCATGGGACTTTCTCCCACGATGTATGCATCAGGTGAAAGGGTGTTTTTCGTTTTTGCTGTAATGCTCCTATTCATTCTTGCCTCTTTGATTACTAGAATTAAATCAATTCAACTTAAAATTTGCAGTATAACAGTAATTGGCGTTTCAGCAATAATTCAGTTTATATACACATTTAATGATATGTTATTGTTATTAAGAGGGTGAAAACCACTCTTTGAATGTTTTACCCCCCCTGAGTAGTAAGCTTTCTATTCATGGGGGGATACCTATTTATTCTCAAAATCTGTTTCGGTTATCCAGTTAGAAAAATTATATTCTTCACATTGCTTTAGAAAATTCTCTAATATATCGCACGGTAAGGTAACTTTGTTTTCATTTTCCTGCCCTATCTTTATAAGTCTGATATATTCGGTTTTCATCCATATTCCAATTATAGATAGGCTTTCATTAAAATTTGTTAAAGCGTTGTATGAATTAAAATACGGCTTCTTGTATTCATCACAAGCTTCGTTTTCTCCGCTATTAATAATCACATCTTCAGTCTTAAGCTGAAGTGACTCAATTGAGTTTTTAATTTTACAAAGCTCTTCCATGATTTCGGCAGTAGCTTTTACTGTATCAACTATCCCATTAAAAATATATTGATAACTTTGTTTGTAAGTGTTTTGTTCCATAAAAATCTCCAGTTAAATATTAAATTTATATATTTGTAATATAGTAAATATTATACTACAAAAAATATTAAAATGCAAGCATTATTAGTATATAATATACGATAAAGTGAGGTGTTTGCATTGACAATATTAGAACGAATTTTACAACTTAGGGGTGAACGGGACTGGACAGAATATAGGTTGTCAGTTGAAGCGGATATTGCTCAAACCACCATATCCTCGTGGTTTCAAAAGAATGTAAATCCGTCTGTTGCGTCTCTTGAAAAAATCTGTAATGCGTATGGTATAACCTTGTCGCAGTTTTTTGCATTTGATAACAACATAGTTGATTTGACTGATAAACAGAGACTACTGCTTGATAATTGGAATAAGCTTCCTGAACACCAACAGGATATTATTTTAGAATTATTAAAATCGATGTAGAAAATTAATAATAAATGCATGGAGCTTATTAAAAGTACCATGCATTTTTCTATTTTCATACAATAATTGACAATCTGAAGGTAAAAGTATATAATTATATTATATTTTGAAATATGGAGGACGGAATACATAATGGACAATCAATTAAAACAGATTGCAAATAGAATAACCGAGCTTCGGGATATCTTCGGGTTTTCGGTTAAGGATATGGCAGATAAGCTTGAAATTTCAGAAGAAACTTATTCGGAATACGAGAACTCAGGTGAAAATATTCCTATCAATGTTCTATATAGAGTTTCAGGAATATTCGGGGTAGATTTGACGGAGCTTTTATCGGGGAATTCACCTAAGCTCAATACAATTAGCCTTGTAAAAAAGGGTGAGGGCTTGGCGGTTGACCGTTATAAGGGTTATCATTATGAAAATATCGGTTATAAATTTATGCACCGCAAGATGGAGCCTATGATAGTTACTCTTACGTTAGACGAAGAAACGCCTATGCCTGTAACCCATAGCGGACAGGAAATAAATTACTGTATCGAGGGTGAAATGATAGTCGATTATGATGGTAAGGAAATCCATTTATCGGCGGGTGACTGCGTTTATTTCGACCCGACATTCCCGCATGGACAGCGTGCTATTAACGCTCCCGCAAAGTTTTTAACTATCATTCACGAATAAGGGGTATAACACATAATGCTTGAAAAATATTTATCGAAAATAGAATATAATTCTTACGAGGACTTAAAGGAAAATTACAAGGTAACGGTACCGAATAACTTCAATTTCGGCTTCGACTGTGTTGACGAATGGGCGAAAAATCCTGAAAAAATGGCACTGGTTTGGTGTAACGACAATGATGAGGAAAAGAAACTGACTTTTCTTGATATAAAGAAGGAAAGCAATAAAATCGCAAACTATCTTGTATCAATCGGCATCGAAAAAGGAGATGTAGTTCTTCTGATTTTAAAGCAGAGGTACGAATACTGGCTGATTGCGACCGCTTTACATAAAATTGGGGCTGTCTTAATTCCAGGCTCGGTTCAGCTTTCGACAAAGGATATAGTTTACCGCACGAATGCTGCGGGAATAAAGATGATTATTGCCGTTAAGGACGATTACGTGGTAGAGCAAGTCGAAAATGCCGAGGCGAAAACCCCGTCTTTAAAATACAAAGCAACAGTAAACGGAACATGCGGCGGCTGGATAGATTTCATGTCAGAGGCGGCATCCTTTTCTGATGAATTTGAACGTCCGACTGGTGAGAAAGGCACATCAGCGGACGACCTAATGCTGATTTATTTTACCTCGGGCACTACTGGTATGCCCAAAATGGTAGCGCACAATTTTAAGCATCCTCTCGGTCATATCACCACCGCAAAATACTGGCATAAGGTTGAGGACGGCAAGCTTCATCTTACAGTTTCCGACTCAGGCTGGGCGAAATTCGGCTGGGGAAAAATTTACGGTCAGTGGCTTTCTGGAGCCGTAATTATGGCATATGACATGGACAAGTTTATTCCCGATAAGCTGCTTAAGGTGGTAGAAAAATATAAGGTTACAACCTTCTGTGCACCGCCGACTATGTACCGCTTTTTTATAAAAGAGGATTTATCAAAATATGATTTTTCGAGTATTAAGCATGCAACTACAGCAGGTGAGCCGCTTAATCCCGAGGTTTATAACCAGTTCTACAAGGCTACGGGTTTAAAGCTTTGCGAGGGCTTCGGGCAGACGGAGTCCAGCGTTTTGCTTGCGAATTTTGAGTGGTTTGAGCCGAAACCAGGCTCAATGGGTAAGCCTAGTCCGCTTTATGATATTGATATAGTTGATGATGACGGGGTTAGCTGTCCCGATGGTGAGGAGGGTGAGGTAATAATTCACGTTGATAAGGTGTATCCTCTCGGTTTAACCATAGGCTATTATGAAAACGGCAAGGTAAACAGCGACAGCGTTAAGGATGGCATATACCACACTGGTGACATTGCATGGCGTGATTTTAACGGGCATTATTGGTTTGTCGGACGTAAAGATGATGTTATAAAATGTTCCGGCTACCGCATAGGACCGTTCGAGGTTGAAAGTGCAGTGCTTGAACACCCTGCAGTTCTTGAATGTGCTGTGACCGCCGCTCCCGACGAAATAAGAGGACAGGTGGTAAAAGCGACCGTAGTTCTTACAAAGGGCTATTCTCCCTCTGAAACGCTCATCAAGGAAATACAGGAGCATGTAAAGAAAACCACCGCTCCTTATAAATATCCACGCATAATCGAGTTTGTAGATGAGCTGCCTAAAACCCTTGGCGGTAAAATAAAAAGAGCTGAAATCCGTGCGGAGAATCTCAATAAAGACGAAAAGCGGTAAATGTGAATTATCTGTGAAATGCCTTGACATTACATTAAACTATGGTATATTTAAATAAGTAGAAATAAATAAAGGACGGAGTAATATTGAAGAGTAACTTAATTGCAAAGATTAAAGAATCACTGGCGGCTGTATTACCAATAACCGTTATTGTATTAATACTTAGTGTATCCATAATTCCGATGACAGGCGAAATGGTGTTCATGTTCGCTTTCGGTGCCGTTATGCTTATCGTGGGGATAGGGCTTTTTACGCTTGGTGCTGATACCTCGATGATGATTATGGGCGAACGTATCGGTTCAAACATAACCCGAACGAAAAAGCTGATGATAATTTTACCTGTCTGCTTTTTCATAGGTGCCCTTATTACTATTGCCGAGCCTGACCTGAGAGTGCTTGCCCATGCTGCGCCTATTGTTGACGATATAGTGCTCATAATGTCTGTAGCTGTCGGTGTGGGTGTGTTTCTTTTGATTGCGTTTCTGCGTATTTTCTTACAGATTAAGCTTTCTTATATTCTGATTGGATTTTACGCTATTATTTTTGCGCTTGCACTTTCGCCGCTTATTCCTAATAACTTTATTCCCGTCGCATTCGACTCGGGCGGTGTGACCACGGGGCCTATTACAGTGCCTTTTATTATGTCGCTCGGTTTAGGTTTAGCCTCAATTCGTGGTGACAAGACCACACAAGAGGATACCTTCGGACTGGTTGCTTTATGCTCGGTTGGACCGATTATTACAGTCTTGATACTGGGTATCTTTAGCGGCAACGCAGATGTTAATGCAGAGCTTGCAGTTATACCGGAGTATACAAATGTTAAAGAGGTTTTCGGAGATTTTATTGCGGCTTTCCCCAATTATTTAAAGGAAGTTGCACTGGCGATTATTCCGATAATTGCACTTTGCATGATTTTCCAAATTTTTTCGATTAAAATGGATGACAAGTCGCTTTTAAAAGTTGTGGTTGGATTTGTTTTCACCTTTGTGGGACTGGTTTTGTTTCTTGTCGGAGTTAATGTTGGCTTTATGCCAATTGGACAGTATATGGGACAGCAGCTCGCCGAAAGCGATATTGCATGGCTGCTCGTACCCTTGGGTGCATTGGTCGGCTATTTCATCGTAGCAGCCGAGCCTGCCGTTCACGTTCTTAAGCAGCAGGTTGAGACTATTACCGAGGGACAGATTACGGGTAAGTCGCTGGGTGTTGCTTTAGCAATTGGTGTTGCAGTATCAGTGGGACTTTCTATGCTGCGTATTTTACTTGGAATTCCGCTGATATGGTTCCTTGTTCCAGGATATTTATTCTCGCTTGTTATGACTTTCTTCGTGCCAGGTATTTTCACATCAATCGCTTTCGACTCGGGAGGTGTTGCATCGGGACCGATGACTGCGACCTTCCTTTTACCATTCGCAATGGGAGCTTGTGCTGGCGTTGCCGGTGATATGGCGACTGATGCTTTCGGTGTTGTGGCTATGGTTGCGATGACTCCGCTTATAACTATTCAGCTGTTAGGACTCGGCATGAAAATTAAAAATAAAATTGCACCTGCTGCCGAAATACCCTTGCTTACCACAGAAGTCAATCCAGATGCTGTAATTATAACGCTTGAAGACGATATTATTGATGTATGATAAGAGAGGTGTAAATTAATGAAGGCTGTATTTGCAATTGTCAGCGTTGAGCTGTCACAGAAGCTGCTTGATATTTATGAAAAAGAAAATTTGATTTTCAATATAACCATGCAAGGAACAGGCTCGGCGGAGTCTGAATGGCTGGATTTGATGGGGCTTGGTGAAAATAAAAAGGTTGTAAATCTTTGTGTTATGGACGACGACCATGTGCCAGTGCTTTATCGAAGGCTTGAGCGTGGAATGAGCTTAAGCAAGGCGGGAACTGGAATAGTTTTCGCAGCTGCTATTGATAGTGTCAGCGCGCTTATTACAAAACTCTGCCAATCTGATGCAGAGAAAAAAGAGGAGAGTAGAACAATGACCGAGTCAGAATGTAAGTACGAGCTTATAGTAACGATTTCCGAAAGGGGCAGCTTCGATGTCGTGAAGAACGCCGCTCGCTTGGCAGGCGCAAGAGGCGGCACATTAATACACGGTTTAGGTCTTGGCGGAGAGGAGGCTGTTAAGTTCCTCGGTATAAATCTCCAGCCAGAAAAGGATATCACGCTCATCGTCGTTAATAAAGAAGATAAGCAGCCAATAATGAAAAAAATCCTCGAGGATGCAGGCATCAAGAGCCAGAGCAGGGGTGTATGCTTCTCGATACCGGTAGATAGTGCCTTTGGACTTGCTGATAAAATGGACGACGAGGACGATTTATAAAATCATAAACCGCCCTCGTAAAGTAATGCTGTATTATTTAAGATATTCGTAGTCTCGCCGCTTGCCAAGATTTTTCCTTGCTTAAGTAAAACGGCATGAGGACAGGTTTTATTTGCAAAATCTAGGTCATGGGTGGCTATAAGCTTGGTTTTATATAGTGAGTTTATTATTTCGATTAAATTGCGGCGGGAACGTGGGTCGAGAAATGCCGTCGGCTCATCGAAAAGAAGTATCTGCGGCTTCATAACGAGAACTGCTGCAATAGCACAAATACGTTTTTCTCCGCCTGAAAGCTTCAGAGCGGAGCGTTTTTTTAGATGCGTGATACCAAGCTGTTCGAGGATTTCGTTTATTTCAACCCCAGTTTCTGTCTCGGTGCAGCCGTTGTTTCTGAGTCCGAACGCAAGATTATCGTATACAGTAGGGAGAAAAAGCTGGTCGTCGGGATTTTGAAACACCAAGCCTACCTTGCTTCGAATTGAAGCAAGGTTCTTTTTATTTAACAAAATGTTATCGATTTCGACCGAACCCTCGGAAAAAGCCAGCAGTCCCGTTAATACTGAAAATAGCGAGGTCTTTCCCGCACCGTTACTGCCTATAATGGCTATGCTGTCGCAGGAACGGGCTTTAAGTTTTATACCGCAGAGTGCAGGTGTGTTATCGGGATAAGCGGCGTGTAAGTCCTTAATAATTAACATTTAAAATTCTTGCAAATATGTGTTTTTCA